>CAZQGJ010000010.1:0-21499 GCA_964592905.1 uncultured Candidatus Saccharibacteria bacterium
TTTAACCTGACCATTCTCTGCTCGCTACTCAATCAAATTCGCGCGCCGGTACCACCAACTTGGCGGCGAGCTTGGCGGTGGCTCTTGGCCACTCTTTTGACCGTGCTTTTTGGCGCCAGCGCATCGGTTCTACGTGCCGAGGCGATGTTGTCGGTCTCGCTTTGGGCTAAACAGCTGGGTCGTCCGCTGGCTGATTGGCGACTCTTACTTTACAGTCTAACGCTCTTGAGCTTGATCGATCGACAGATTCCTTGGCAGAGTATTAGCTTTCAACTCTCATTCTTAGCCACAGTCGGTCTGATTAGCTTTAGCCAAACGCTACTCAACTGCTTTCAACGTTGGCCGTCATTCGTTGCTTTAGGCTTAACCTCAACCTTGGCGGCCAGCTGCCTTACCTTGCCTTATGGCTTAGTCATGTTTGGTCGGGCCTCGCCCTACTTTTGGTTAACCAACCTCTTAGCTGTGCCGTTAGCTGAGTTTGTGACTGTATTTAGTGCGTTATACTTAGCCGTAGCCTGGCTGAAGTTGAACTACTTACAGCTCTGGCTGGGCGAGGCCCTGACAGCGGCCAATCTCTGTCTGATCAAAATTAGTCAACTGACTCAACACTGGCCAGGAGGCTAAGATACTAAAGTGGTTATTGATAGCTATGACGCTGCTTGGATTCGCTCTCGAATTCGGCGTACTGACGCCTGAGCTCAGGCTGAAATCGACGCTAACGCCATTAGAATATCCGATTCTGCGCACAATCGATGTTGGCCAGGGTGACGCTATCCTGATAGAGATAGATACTGATCGGCAAATCCTGATCGATGTCGGCCCAAGCCAGAGCCAGCTAGTCACAGAGTTGCGTCAATGGTTGGAACCAGGTGAGAAGATCGAACTGTTAGTCATTAGTCACTTACATGCCGATCACTTGGGCGGCCTCGAGGAGCTCTTGCAAAGCTATGGGATAGACTCATATCTAGTGGCCGGTAACTTGGCCACCACCTTGACGGCCACCGCGGCCTTGAACGAGCTGACTCTGACCAGTGCAGTTCGGTTAATCGCCGAGGCGGGACAAACGATCGATTTCGAACCGGTTAAACTCACCGTTCTGGCACCACCAGATAGTTTCGAAGGGCAGTCGCTCGACCAGGCTCATGAAGCTACTATAGTACTACGAGTCGAATTCGAGTCGCAGTCTGCCCTCTTGACCGGCGACTTAGAGAGCGATAACGAGGCTGAGCTACTGGCTCGATATCAAGGCACGCCCGAATTGGATATCGATTATCTCAAGGTCAGTCATCATGGCAGTCAAACTAGCACTAATCTCGACTGGCTGGCCGCCACCACGCCTGAAATAGCTGCCATCTCGATTGGTCGGCTGAATCGCTATGGCCATCCGCATCAAGCGACGCTCGATAGGCTACGCGAGGCTGGCGTTCGCCTCTACCGAACCGATCAAAACGGTACGATTTCGACTAGTTTGGCAGAGCCCTCACTCTTTACTCAAACCACAAAATAGCCTAGAATATACCTGTTATGTCAGGACACAGTAAATGGGCTTCTATCAAACATCAAAAAGGCGCCGCCGACGCTAAAAGAGGTAAACTCTTTACCAAGCTCGGTAACGCCGTCACCATCGCCGCTAAACTCGGTGGTGGAGAGCTGTCGACCAATCCTCGTCTAGCCTTAGCTGTGGAGATGGCCAAAAAAAGTAATATGCCCAAAGAGAACATCGACCGGGCGATTAAACGCGGCACTGGCGAACTGGGTGGTGCCCAGGCCGAAGAGATAATTTACGAGGGCTACGGGCACGATGGGGCGGCGATCTTAATTGAAACTTTAACCGATAATCGCAATCGAACCATCGGCGAGATTCGCGCTACACTCAATAAATATGGTGGTAAACTGGCCGAGGCCGGATCGGTGGCCTATCTCTTTCGACAGGCCGGAGAGATCGTCATCGAAGCTAATCAGGCTGATCAAATCGAAGCGATTAGCTTAGCTATCCTCGAAACCGAGGCCGAAGATCTAGCCGTCGAAGATCTCATGATCATCGTTACCACCGAACCAAAGAATCTGATGTTGGTCAAACAACAGCTCGAGAGCCAACAGATCGAGATTCAAAATGCCGAACTAGTCTATCAACCGAAGCAAACGCTGGTCTTGCCTCGACCTGAATCATCGCAAAATCTCATAAAACTCATCGATGCGCTAGAAAATCTCGACGATATTACCAATGTCGTCACCAACGCTGAACTGGTATAATGGCCTTATAAAATAGTTAGAGGAGGGGTTATTCGTATCCTAGGCATCGATCCCGGCACCGCTCGAATCGGTTTTGGCCTTGTCGATCAAGAGGCAGGTCAGTGGCAGTTAGT
Organism: uncultured Candidatus Saccharibacteria bacterium; assembly: GCA_964592905.1. Classification (GTDB taxonomy): domain Bacteria; phylum Patescibacteriota; class UBA1384; order CAYGGE01; family CAYGGE01; genus CAZQGJ01. The sequence goes on from CAZQGJ010000010.1 coordinate 2,367, forward strand.
CCAAGCTGGCTGTATTGAGACGTTGCCGAGCCAGGCCGTCCACGATCGATTAGCCGAACTCTACGATCACTTAGTTGAAATTATCGAACTCCACAAACCCGATCAGCTGGCTATCGAGCAGCTCTTTTTTTCCCGCAATGTGACGACAGCGATCCAAGTCGGTCAGGCGCGTGGCGTCATCCTTTTGGCGGCCGCCAAAGCTCAACTCCCCTACTTTGAATATACACCGCTCCAGGTTAAACAGACGGTGACCGGCTATGGAAGGGCCGAAAAACCGCAGGTCCAGGCGATGATTAAAATATTATTAAAGCTTAAAGCAACGCCAAAACCCGATGATTTGGCCGACGCTTTAGCTATCGCCTTAACCCACGGCATGACTAATCAAGCCTTGGTTGGACGGTCGCATGCCTGAACTAAGACGCGATCCGTTAACGCACGAACAGGTCATCATCGCTCCAGAGAGAGCCAAACGCCCTGGCGAGTATCACTCGCTCCCATTGAGCGCGCATCAAGCCGATTGTCCATTCTGTCAGCTCAAAGACGAGGAGATTCTTGAGCTCAGCCCGGCTGGCCAGTGGCAGTTAATCAAGAATCTCTATCCGGCGTGCTTGCCGCTAGGCGAACAGTATCCGCAGTTCTCGGATCAGCTCGAACCACGGCAGCCAGCCATTGGCGATCACTTTATTCTCGTTAATAAAATGGCCGAGCCGGATTTGACTGGGATGTCGATCGAGACGGTGACGGATCTACTGTCAGCTATTCAGGCGATTTGCCGGCGAGGCTGGCAAGAGTCTGGTTGGCAAAATATCGTCTGTTTTTATAATCATGGACCGGCGGCCGGTGCCTCGCTCCGCCATCCTCATGCGCAGATTATCGCTGCCAACTGGCCATTGCCGCGCCTCGAATCTGAGTGTCAGATAGCCGAACAGCACTGGCAGGCCCATGGGGTCAATCTGTATGATCAGCTATTGGATCAGCCCTTGGTACGCGACCGCTTAATTCTTAAGGAGCTTAGTCAAACAGTTTGGTTGACGCAACCGGCCGCCCGCTTTCCCTTTGCTAGCCTGATCTACTCAACAGCTGCCGAAGCCGACTTCGGTCAGGCTTCGCCACAAGTCATCCTCGAAACTGGACGGCTACTCAATCAGGCGGTCAGAGCCTATGAAAAGTTGCTGCCGGGCTTGAGTCTCAATCTAGTCCTCCACACCATGCCTCTTGATTTGCGTTTCGCCGAAAGCTATCGTTGGCATATCGAGATCTTACCCCGATTGGCTATATATGGTGGTTTTGAGCTCTCGACAGATACAATTATTGATATCATCGCTCCGGAAAAGGCCGCTCAAGAGTTGCGCCGTTGCTTTGATACTATCGACAGTTAAGAAAGAGAGATAATGAGTTTATTCGGATCGATCAGAGGTCAGTTCATTGCCAGCGATGGCCAGGCCATCATCTTAGAGACTTCGGCTGGTATCGGCTATCGACTGTCCGTGCCGCTGGCCGATTGGCCAGAGCTTGGGCAAACCAGCCAGTTTTGGACCGAGCTAATCGTGCGTGAAGATAGCCTCGACCTCTTTGGCTTTGCCGAGCTATCCGGCCTCAAACTCTTTCGATCGCTCGTTAGCGTCTCTGGAATTGGACCAAAAACCGCCTTAAGCTTAATCAGTCGACTGGGCGAAGAGAGGCTAAAGTTAGCTATCGATCAAGCCAACCTGAGCGAGCTACAGTCCGTTCCCGGGATCGGCCAAAAAGCTGCCTCGAAGATTATCTTAGAGCTTAAAAATAAATTAGTGACCGGTCCGACCCCTATCGATCAAGCGATCGTCACCAGTTTAGCCGGCCTAGGCTACGACAAACAGCGTATCGGCTTAGCCCTTAGCCAGCTCTCTAGCGATGAACAACAGCTAGACGACGAGGCGATTAAGCTAAAGCTAGTCTTACAAAAACTAAGTATGTTAAACTAGATTATGTCAAAGGAGTCTATGCAATCACCAGCCAGATTTGTTCTCTCGTTAAGTGTCCTCTTAGTCGTTTTAGCCGCCATTGTGTGGTTTCTCACCGATAAGGGCGTGCTGCCAAAATTTGGCGGTAGTGGCAAGGCCGATGGCCAAGCGGCTTCAGCCTATCGAGCCGTCTTTTTAACCGGTAACATTGTCTATTTTGGTCAACTAGAGTCAGAAACAAGCGATAAAATTGTCCTCAAAGATATCTATTATCTTCAGTTTGCTCAATCACCTCAAGGCAGCGCCGAAACCGCCGCCAACCAAGAGCAACAGAGCTCCTTAGTTAAACTCGGTAGCGAGCTACATGGCCCGACTGATCAAATGGATATCAACAAGGACCACGTTCTCTTTACCGAGACTCTCAAAGAAGACTCAAAGGTTATCGAGGCGATCAAGCGTTATCAAAAAAATGGTCCAGATACGGCCACAGCTGGCGCTCAGAGTTCGGCGACTCCAACTGCCTCGGCAACACCTAAGAAATAAACCTTAATCCTGCATTAACGATAATTACCCCGGAACTAACTAGCGTTGGCCACGGGGTAATTTAATTTCAGAGAAATTTGAGTTCAGGGCAATTTGAGTTCAGAGAAATGTAATTTTAAACGGCCGCGCCAGCGACGCGTAAATACTCTATATGAGGACAAAGCTCTGTTTCGCTCGGACAGATCCAGGCTTGACGCTCGAGCGACTTGGGCATCGAATCGACAATCTTGCCGAGCTCGTAGATCATCTGTTGTTCGCGAGCTGGATTAGTTGGCATATCGCTTAAGCTCATCTTCTCGAGGTAGAGATAGGACAACCGCACAATAGGCTGCTTAAAGCGTTGATGGGCCAAAATAGCATAGATCGGCAGCTGATACGGGTCGTCACGCTCTTCTTTGGAGGTTTTGTAGTCAATCAAGTGCAAACCCTCAGCCGTCTGGTCGATCCGGTCGATCCGACCCATCAGTTGGATATCTGGTCGAATCAAACTAGACAGCGTCTGTTCGCTAGCGAAAAACGGTTGACTACTAGCAAACTCGCTAGCGGCAAAAGCCTTGAGCATCAGTTGGGCTCGACTCAGATACTCTTGCTCTTCGGCCTCGGAGTAAAAGCCGGCCTGTGGTCCGTGACTACCTTGCCAACAAAAATCCAAAATCTTTAACAAACTGGCTTGATTACGGGCGGCAGGCTTGAGCTCAAAAAATAGATTCAAGGCGTGATGAACGTGCGCCCCCATCGTGAAGTAGGGCCGAGCCGGCGGTAGAATAGATTTAGTTTTACTATCGAGATAGCGATGATAAAACAGTCGCGGACACTCGAGATAACAGTGTAGTTTGGAGGGCGACAGCCGAAACAAGGCTAAGCCTGTCCCTGATTAGCGATATAGCGCAAGAACTCTAAAATGCCTTGGCCAAGCGAACTCATCACCGGAATAGCGGCCGGCACAAAGATCAGCAATAACAGTAGATAGAGCCAGCTCTTGCGAATGAGCTGGACTAAGGTGAGAACTAAAATAGCCAGAACGACTAATGAGACCAGACTGTGATAGTGTCCGGGGAAATGGCTTAAAAGATTGGCGTAACCCTGCTCTAAAATCGGCATCGAACTCCTTGCCTGCTCTCGTATCTTATCAGCTCTTGACGGACTGAACAATAACTCTTAGGATATGGATAAGGTCAATAATAGAAAGGAGCCATAACATGGCTAAAACAATCGCCTTAGTTCTAGGTATCGTTTTCGTCTTGGTTGGCGTATTAGGTTTCGTTCCTGCGCTCACTCCAGACGGCAATCTTCTCGGCATCTTTGGTGTCGATGCAATCCATAATATCATTCACATCCTCTCTGGTGCGGCTGCCATCTTTGCAGCGACTAACAGCTACGGTGCCACTCGAATGTACTTCCAAGTCTTCGGTGTTATCTATGCCTTGGTTGCTATCCTTGGTTTCATCACCGCCGATGGCGAAAAGATCTTGGGCTTAATTGCCAGCAATACTGCTGACACTTGGCTCCACGTCGCTATCGCTGCCGTTGCCCTCTACGTTGGCTACGGTCCAAAAGAGGACAACGCTTAAATCAAGCGTCACCTCGTTAAATCCTAGAACGCATTTAGCCCGGCCTTACCGCCGGGTTAAATGTTTTTTATTCGCTGTTTTTAGCGATTATTCAATTAAATATTCAGGGGCCGAAGCTCATGTCCGGCGAGTACGTCGTTAGTGCGTCATTAGTGCCGTAACATCTCTAAAAAGACCGAGGTCGGCACTTCGACCTTGCCTAGCATCTTCATCCGTTTTTTACCCTTTTTCTGTTTATCCAACAGTTTATTTTTACGGGTCACATCACCACCGTAAAGCTTGGCCGTTACGTCTTTGCGCAAGGCTGATAATCGCTCGGAGGCGATAATCTTGCCACCGACTGCGGCTTGGATCTTGACTTCAAAGTTTTGTCGAGGAATAACATCTTTAAGCTTAGCCACTAAGGCGCGGCCGCGCTTATCGAGCTGCGACCGGTGCACGATCTGGCGAAAGGCCTCGACCGGCTCTTCGGCGATCAAGATATCCATCGCCACCAAGTCCTCGGCCCGCCAATCCAATAGCTGGTAGTTCATCGAGGCATAGCCTGAGCTAACCGACTTTAAATCATCGTAAAAATTAACGATAATCTCGGCCAGAGGGATCTGATAGTGGACCACCACGCGTTCACCGACGTAAGTCATCTGCTGGTAGATACCGCGATGAGTCTTGACTAACTCTAAGATTGGCCCGAGATACTCCTTGGGTGTAATGATCTCGAGAGCCACAAACGGCTCGAGGTAAGTCATCTTGGCACCTTCGGGCTTATGGTGATAGTTGACGGTCGGCGTCGTCACCACGAGCGATAAGTTGTACTCACGCTCTAGCCGTTCGGTCACGATTTCGAGATGCAAGAGACCTAAAAAGCCACAGCGAAAACCAAAGCCAAAGGCCTTGCTCACTTCGGGTTCGTAGTCGAGACTGGCATCGTTCAGTTTTAATTTGGACAAAGCATCTCGTAGTAATGGATAGTCGTCGCCAGTCGTGGTAAAGAGACCAGCATAGACCATCGGCAGACTCAAACGATAACCCGGCAACGGTTCGTTGACCGGTTCTGCCACTGCAGTCACCGTATCACCGACGCGGGCATCTTTAACTTCTTTGAGACCGGTAATAATATAACCGATCTCGCCTGGCGCTAAGCTCTCGGTCGGCCGATAGGTACCAACGCCGAAGCTCCCGACCTCGAGTACTTCGGTCTCTTTGAGGGTGGCCATCAAGCGGATGCGCTCACCTCGGCGTAACTCACCGCCGAAATTACGCGTATAAGCGACAACGCCGCGATAGGTATCGTAGATCGAATCAAAGATTAGGGCGGCTAACGGTGAGTCAAGATTTTTTTGTAAGGGATTATATTCGGGTGCCGGCACACGGGCGATGACGGATTCGAGTAGCTCGCGTACGCCCAAACCAGTCTTGCCTGAGCAGAATAAGATCGAATCAGGATCGAGATCTAAAAGTTCGGCGATCTCGAGAGCGGTTCGTTCGGGTTCGGCGGCCGGTAAGTCAATCTTGTTAACAGCTGGAATGATGGTTAAGCCATGCTCGCGGGCTAGCGCCAAGTTAGCTAAGGTTTGGGCCTGAATCCCCTGAGTAGCATCGACTAAGAGAATAGCGCCTTCGACAGCTGCCAAAGAGCGTGAAACCTCGTATTGAAAATCGACGTGCCCCGGCGTATCGATCAGATTTAATTGGTACTCTTGGTCTTGAAAACGATAGTTCATGCGAACCGGTTGCAGCTTAATCGTGATGCCGCGCTCGCGCTCGATCTCCATCGTGTCGAGCGATTGAGCTCGCGCCGAGGTGACCGTTTGAGTGATCTCTAACATCCGGTCAGCCAAAGTTGACTTACCGTGATCGATATGGGCAATAATACAGAAATTACGAATTTGCATTGTCGTTTGATTATAAGCTAATCAAACCTGTTATACAACCTATCGGCTACTGTCTCAGGGCGCTTAATCTGAGTAAACCGTTATCCAGCTCGATCGATCGCCAAATCAAGCGTGACGAGCTAGCCGTGTCGCCTTGACTGGCCGCTCTTTCGAAGGCCTGTTCTAAGGCATTGGCTAGCTGACTCTGCAACGGGGCGATCAGAGACTGCGGCAACTGAAGCTGTCCAGCCTGCAAACTAATGATCTCGAGTTGCCACTTCTCGTCGATTAGCTCTGGCTTAAGCTTGAGCGTTAGATGTGTCTTGACCAGCTGATCGTACTCGGCAATTAAAGTCAGACTATCTGGCTGGATTGTCACCACCGGTTCGGCCAGTCCGACCCGTTTGAGATTGGCGGCTTGATCGCGTAAGAGGGTGGTTAATTCGGCCTCGGTGATAGTTAAAGCAACGTTCGTACCACTACTACTATTTAACTCGGCTAGTTTTTGCTGCAAGCTAGCACGAGATTTTTCGAGCTGCTGTAGGCTCTGCGGTGTTCGATCAAAGCGAATCGAGACCAATCGGACCAAGCGAACAGTAGCCAAGCCCAAGAGTATACCTAAAACTAATAAAATTGCGGCAAAGGTTTTGCAGCTACAATAGCTTTTAGGCCGGCGGTCTAGCTCTTGATAAAAATCCGACGATCTTTCCATAGATCAGTTACCTCGGGTTGGCGAAAAAGCAAAGCAAGAATGAGATAGCTGGCCGCCCCAAGCGTGATCGAGCTAATTAACTGCACCAGAAGCTCAAGACTCGGCGAAAGATTGAACCAACTGGAGGGCCAGAACAGTTCGATCGAGATTAAAATAAAGGCCATTAAGAGGCTCATCACGACGTACTTAGCTACCGGCTTGATGAGTTGGCTTAACCAAGTCCAGCCAAGCCGAGGGGTCAGAGAGAGGATAAGCAGGGCTAGCTGTAAACAGGCACCGTAGCTAGCGGACAGGGCTAGGCTAGAGGGCCCGTAGCCCAGACCTTGGCTATGCCAAGAGTAGGCCAGGCCGAGCGTCAGGATTGTGCTGGGAATGGCGGTAATGAGGACCTGACGCGAGGCCTCGAGGGCAAAGGCGGCCCGAATTAATAGTGGCAAGCTACCGACAGCGATTAAGCCGATAGCAAAGGCGCCCAGAGATTCGGCTGTGTAAAGAGTTTGCAACTCGTCAAAATGACCGACGCCAAGCAAGAGACTGACGATCTTGTAGCGCAAGACATAGATCCCAACGGCCGCCGGGGCTAATAAAAAAATAATTCGACGCCAGGCTCGGGTTAAAGCCTCGGCAAACTGAGTCAGGTCGTTCTTGACTGCCGCCTCGGCCAAATAAGGAAAGCTAGCCAGAGCCAGCGAGTTACCAAAGATCACCGTCGGCACAGTCTGAATATTGTCGGCATAGGTTAGAGCTGCAACCGAGCCGGCCGGTAAACCAGCCGCTAAGCGAGCAAAATAGAGAATTACTAGTTGACCCAAGAGTAACTGCAAGGTACGTGGCCAGGCCAGAGCCAAGATCTCTTTGAGCGGACCAGCACTATGCGCCTCGGTCACGACTGGCCAAATTAGACGAAAGCCACTGGCGAAAAGGCTGGGCAACTGAATCGCTAAATGCAAAATCGCCCCAGCCAGAACGCCGTAGATGATCGCCGCTAGACCAAAACGGTCAGCGCCAAAATAGATAAAGAGAATAATCGTCAGGTTATAAACTAACGGCGCAATCGAATTGGCCAAAAAATATTTGCGGGCGTTGAGAATTGAACCAACCAAATACGAGAGACTAAAGATGATTGGCTGTAATAACAGCAGTCGACTGGCCTGTATTAAAAGTAGCTGTCGATCTGGTTCGGCAAAGGGCGAGATCAAGGGGGCTAAGTTCGGCATCGCTAAATAGAGAATGGCGGTCAGAGCTAACAATAGCCAGGCAAAGTTAGCTAAAACTTGACTAGCTAAGCGGTTGGCTGCCTCTTGACCGCTACGCTCTTGGAGTTTGGTAAAGATCGGTAAAAAGGCGGTCGTCACTGTGCCGAGGATAAAGACTGTAAAGATAAAGTCCGGCAGTCGAAAGGCATTAAAATAGATGTCGGTCAGATAGGCAGGCAACTTTTGGGCCATCAATCGATCACGAACAAAGCCCAAGATATTGCTACTGAATAAAGTTGCCATTAAGATCCAGCCGGCCTGGCGCATATTAGAAGTTCGGTTGAGCATTAGGCTTAGTTTACAAGATATCGGTTCGCTTGACGAGTCGCCATTTGGCTTCGGGCAGGTCGGCTAGCGCTAACTTACCGATTTGAATTCGTTTGAGGGCAACGACATCGAGTCCGACTGCCGCACACATCTTTTTGACTTGATGATAACGACCTTCGTGGAGCGTCAGTTCAAAACTCAAGAGCTTGTCCTGTCTCTTGACCTGACTGACCTCTGCCGGTGCCGTGAGCCCAGTCTCTAGCTTGATGCCCTTTTCCAGCCGCGTTAGACGCTCTTGGATTGGCTCCCCTAAGTTTAAGGTCGCCGTAACCAGATAGCGTTTCGGGTGTTCGAACGAAGGATGAGTTAAGCGCTGACAGAGATCGCCATCGTTGGTCAAGATGACTAAACCAGTTGCCGTCATGTCTAAGCGTCCACAGGCGACCACGCGAGGCTGGCGCGGAACAAGATCGAGGACAGTCTGGCGACCCAGCTCATCGCTCGAGGTAGTGATGACTCCCTTGGGCTTATTCAAGGCGTAGATGACAGTCGGTTGCGTGATCTCAATCTTCTGACCGAGATACTTAACCTGATCGGTGTCTAAGACGGTCTTCGCCGGATCGCGAACCACCTGTCCGTTGACCTCGACCTGACCGGCCCGGATTAAGGTTTCGGCCGCGCGTCGGCTAGCAATTCCTGCACTGGCTAAATATTTTTGTAGTCGCATCATGGCTTCATGGTATACTGGACTCTATGTGGTATCAAGATCCAGTCCTGTTAGCAACCTTAGGCGTTGGCCTGATTGGCTTATTTTTACTCGTCACGGCTCTCATTCGGCTAGCCATTAATTTTTGGCGTCGACCGGCTCTCGCCAATCCAATCGAACTGGTTAATGCCGCTCCCGTTAATCAGAATATTCCTGGCTCATCGGCTTCAACTGCGGCTGCGTCTTCCTCTTCGCCTTCAACTCTGGCTAGTCCATCGGCGGATCAATTCGACATCATCTAGTTGGTGTCCATTCAGCTCGGGCCGTTTTTTTTCCACTGGCTACTTCGGTCTTTGTTCGGTATCGTGGCACTATGGATCTATCCAAGCTACCTCCACCGGTCGATCGACGCTATCTATTTGTCGATATGAACTCTTTTTTTGCCAGCTGCGAACAGTTGGCCGATCCTCGGTTGCAAGATAGACCAATAGCGGTTATTGCCGCCCCGAATAGCTGTATTTTAGCGGCTAGCTATCCTGCCAAGGCCTTTGGTCTCAAGACTGGTATGCCCACCGCCGAAGCTCGGGCCCTCTGTCCAAAGCTCATCCTCAAGCTCAGTCGTCCCCGTTATTATATGCAAATTCACTACCAGATTATGCGACTTCTCAATGATCTAACGCCTCGGGTAACGGTCAAGAGTATCGACGAGGCAGTGATTAGGATTTGTCGTAACGAAGAGCCTAGCCAGCTGGCCCAAGCCATCAAGGCTCGCCTCTATCAAGAGTTCGGCCCGGCGATCCGTTGCTCGATTGGTATCGCCGCCAATCCCTTTCTGGCTAAGTTAGCCAGTAACCTACAAAAACCGAACGGTCTGACCGAGATTCAACTTTTAGAGATGCCACGACTCTGTCGTCAGCTCCACTTAACCGACCTCAACGGCATCAGTCGACCGATGTTCCGTCAGTTTCAGGCGATTGGCATCAATCGACCGCTCGATCTTTGGCAAGCAGAGCCAGAATATTTACGACAGCGCCTGGGGCTCGTCGGTTGGCGTCTTTGGCTTAATCTACATGGCTATCCAATTCAATGGTCGCAACGCCATCTCGTCAGCGCCAGCCACTCTCATGTCTTACCGCCAGCCTATCGTTCACTGGCCGGGGCCGAATTAACCTTGGCGAGACTAGTACAAAAGCTTGGTCTTCGGTTGCGACGGGCCAAACGGACAACACAGCGACAAACGCTCATGGTCAGGGCGCTTGGTCGCTACAGTCACGTCAGTTGGCTAAGGTCAGCCCCATTGGCTGACGATCTGGGACTAAGGCAAAACTTTACCTGGCTCTGGCAAAACTGGCAGGCCAGCTTAACCGCTTTCGAACGCTCTCAAGTGAAAGTTATTCAGTTGGCGGTAATCGCTCAAGATTTAATCCCCCTTCAGGCCACTAGTCGATCGCTCTGGCCAGAGCAAGAACGACGCTGGCGTCTCAGTCAGGCACTCGACCTCATCAATGATCGATTTGGCGTTGACACCATCCGCACTGGTCAAAACTGGCACCAAGGGAGCAGCGCCCCTGATCGCATCTCTTTAAACGCTCTTAGCCCTATTGAGTTCGAGTAATCAAAGTCGAGTAATCGCGGTCGATCGTCTAATGATGATGGGAATGAGACGACTCACCTGCTACACCATGCCAGTCGGGGAACTGTCGGCTGAGAATAGGAATCAATAAGGCGGCTAACCAGGTCGCTATAGGAACGGTTAAGATCAGGGCAATACTACCGACTAAACCACGCACGATCTCTTCGAGTAAAACATCGGTATTCAGACTGACCCACAGCGGTTGCTGTTGGTTATTTAGATGCAAGAGCAGAAAAACCGGAAACGAGGCGCCAGCGTAGGCAAGGATTAAGGTGTTAACTAGCGAAGTGACATGTTCTCGCCCGACCGAAAGACCACGCCGATAGAGTTCGGCTCGGCTGAGATGTGGCGCCGCCTGAAACAGCTCGTCGATCACCGCCGCCTGAGCAGTGGCAATATCGTCCAGCACTCCTAAGGTGCCTAAGATGATGCCGGCTAAGAGTAAACCACCCAGATCAACCGAGGCGGCCGGCGAGAGCAACAGAAAGGTCGCCTCTTCGCTACCGATGCCCTGCAAACCAATCAGATTAATCGCCAATGATGACAGGACGTAGGTCAGAACCAAACTGAGCATAATCGCCAATAAAGAGACCAAAGTCCGAGGATACCAGCCGTGCGCTAGAATTAAACCAAAACTGCCGATGATCAGTCCAGCTAAGAGGGCTAAGGTCACCGGATCCTGTCCGGCGATGATCTTGGGAACAACCCAAAAAATTAACAAGGCAAAGCTAAAGGCTAACCCAGCCAGAGAGCCCCAGGCTCTACGCCCTACTACCCAGAAAACGGCCAGTAGAAATACCGCCAGCAAACCCAGCGTAGCCGGAAGTCTGAAACGAGCGCTAACATAATAGGCGGCTGGTTCAACAGAATTGACCTTTGTGGCTACGACTAGCTCGCGCGGACGGAGCTGTGACTCAGCGCTGCCAGCAAAATAATCAGGTACGGTGAGCGTCTGACCACGCTCTTGGCCGGTCAAAGCTCGAACGGTTAGCTTCTGACGAAACTGCTTGATCGTTTCGGTGGCGGTTTCGTTAACCGGGGTTGTTTGTTCTATTGCTACAACTCGAGCGATAAAATAATCGTTAGGCGCTATCTCTTGAGCCGAGGCCCGATTAAAGCTCAATAGAAAGGTTGTTAAAATCAGCCCTGAAACGAACCATTTCGGCTTTGGATGAATCAATGAACGATCAAACATAGGTTAAATATAGCATATCGCGCTTGACCGTCTTCGGAAAATAGGCTATGCTTTTTTAGCGAGCCCGAAGGGGCAAACAGTGCCCCTTCCCGGGCACGTAGAGAGGAAATCAAGTGGGCGCTTAATTAAGAGCTAGGCATTCTCGGTCATCGAGACACTAGCCAGATCCGCGTTAGCGAACGCTAACGCCCAAGATGGAGCTATTTGGAGCTAAGATCAGCTTTAAATCAGCTCAGAGGTGCTAACAACCGTTGGCACCTCTTTTAATTTAAGTTTTTGCGATGGAGAGCTGCTCCCAATGCATCAAAAACTGAGAGGTCAGCTGATCGGCGATTAAAGCGCTTTGAATAAAAATACCGTGTGGTTCATCGGTCCGCAAACAGTAATACTCGACTGAAAAGCCGGGAGTGATATAGGTGTTGACCGTTATATCCATAACCGTTCGGGGTACCACTATCGTCTGCCTTAAAAGATTATGCTCGTCGGCATTAAAAATTGGGTTATTAGAACGAGTATTAGCGATAATCTCGATCTCAATACCGAGCTTGACCCGTTCTTGAGTCAGATTATTAGCAATATCGTTATAGCTATCATTGAGGACATCAAGATCGATATAGGCGTAACGTTGACCATTAACAGGGATAATCCGATGTGCGTAACGATGCATGGCGATCAATCCCTCGCGGCCTTCATAAAATCGGACGGTTGGCTTATCGTCGCGTAAGTTATAAATAGCCTGTAGTCGATCCATGGCGCCGGTTAGATACTGCTCTTTTTGCTTAATCTCTTGACGATCTAGGTCTATAAGCTTGGAGAGCTCTTGAGGATTTTCGGCTCGGTAAAGAGTCTTTTTACCCATCTCGACAGTGCTGACTATGCCGAGGCGGAGGAGCCGCTCGAGAATAACATAAGTAGTGGTGCGATTAACCTTGGCCTTGTGGGCGATATTTTGCACTGAAACAGCACCTAATTCGAGCAGGGCGAGATAAACGGCACTTTCGCGATCGCTGAGGCCTAGCTTAGACAGAATCTCAATCATCTCAGTCGACCTCGATTATCTTGGCATGATTAATTGGTGATTTAATAATTAGAAAGTTCCAGGTATGCGAATCGATCGGCACAAAATAAAGAATTGGGCCTAAAGCAAAGATAATTAAACTCAGTATCGGAGAAACTAAAGAGGTGACCATCGCCACAAAATAGATAGCTGGAGGCAAAAGGATCTTGTGTCGAGCATTAATTTCGAGGACCTTAGAGATGCTATGAGGTTCGGTCAAGCGATTTTCGGTAATCGCATAGTGCCAACTGACATAAAGGGCACAACCACAGGCAATCAGATTTAAGCCGTAGATAAAGTGAGCTAAGACGCTGGTTGGATACTCGCCTAAAAAAGCCGTCGAGAACGGTATAAAGGTTACGAAGAGTAGGAATACTAGGTTCATCCAGACATGATTGAAGTTGGTGCGTGCCACATAGCCAAACTGAATATGATGACTGAGCCAATAGATAGCCAAGATTACGAAGCTTGTCAGATAAGAAAGAAACTTCGGCCAAAGATGACTTAAGGCGTCGAGTAAGCTCAAGCTAGTCACTGGTGAGCTGTGCAGAATCGGCACCTTGAGCTCAAGGATTAAGAGGGTCATAACGATAGCAAAGATGCCATCGGATAGTGCTTCTATTCTTGCTGGACGCATAGTTTTATCTGTATCATAATAGCACAGTAAGGAGTTGGATGCTAGACATGAAAATCAGTCAACTGCGCCGGTTTAACGGTTGGATGGGTCTCGTTCATCTGGTCCAGGGCTTGCTTATGATCCTGGTGTCAAATCAATTTAAGCTACCGGTCACGACTAGCTATTTGGCTTTTGACAGTATGACCCAAACGATACTAACAACTCAATCGACACTCGCTCAGATTCGCATCGGGCCGCTGGTGGCTGTCTTTCTGTTACTCTCGGCCTTAGCTCACTTTCTCTTAGCTAGTCCAGGCATCTTTGATTGGTATAGAGCCAACCTGAAAAGAGAGATTAATCCGGCCCGCTGGTACGAATACGCCTTGAGCTCATCGTTAATGATTGTTGTTATCGCCATGCTCTGCGGTATGTCTGACCTGTCAAGTCTGATTCTGATCTTTAGCTTAAACGCCACCATGAATCTGTTCGGTCTAATGATGGAGCTACACAACCAGAGCACCACCAAAACGAACTGGACGGCTTATATCTTTGGCTGTCTGGCCGGCTTGGTGCCCTGGCTAGTTATCGGGCTCTATTTCTATGGAGCGGCTAGCTCGGTCGCAACTACTATACCAGCCTTTGTCTATGCCATTTTAATCTCTATCTTTGTCTGTTTTTCAGTTTTTGCTCTCAACATGTGGTTACAGTATAAGAGGATTGGACCCTGGAAAGATTACCTCTATGGCGAAAGAGTTTATATTATTTTAAGTTTACTGGCGAAGTCAGCTTTGGCCTGGCAGATCTTCTCTGGCACCCTGCGACCGCAATAACTGTCAAAGGGTATTGACAACTTTAGGTAGGTATGTTATGATCTTTTTATCCCTGAGAATAGCTTAGGATGAACTGCGTACGGTATAACCTACCAGTCGCTCTGCACCGAAAGGAAAGTACCTTGAAACAGTACTGTTTGCTGAGTTTGCTGAGTTAATGATGCCTCTGCATCGCCGGCGTTAACAGCGCTGACGCAAGAGCAGCGCGACAGAAACATATCTCTTGCAATGTCCGGTGAATCGATGCTGTGGCGCCAGCGCTTTGGTCAAATAGCGCGGTAGAAATGACCCAGAGCATCACAACTTAGCTCTGTACTAGAGGAGGAAGGATACCAGCCCTTCACAGCTGAAAGCAGCGTACCACAGGGGTATCGCTCGGATATCGGCAATACGCCGACCCATAGAACCTTTCAGCGCACAAACAAGAGCCCAGTCGCAAACGTGACTGGGCTCTTTGCTATTTGTGATATCTACTCAGTTATTATATAATCCAAGTGCTGATGTAGGAGGTGCCTATGACTGCTCAACCGTCCCTCACCCTCATGATCTAGCTGGTCATCCTGGACCAGCGAACTCAGGCCCCTCGCTATTCGGAGATTAGCGAGGGGTTCTCTTTTTAATCGGTATCAAAGGCCGTATCAAAGATATTATGCCAGAGATAACGTTGGGCCAGCTTTTGCGCGGCACGGGCGGCCTCTTCATAATCATCAGAGTTAGTAGCTAAGCTGACGACCGCCTCGACTAAGGACTCAATATCATCTGTGACAATCTTGCCAGCGCCGGCTAGTTCGATCTCTTGAGCGATCGCCGAGATATTGGTCATGACGATCGGCAAACCAGCCCCTAAATAACTCTTGATCTTGCCCGGATCGGTAAACTGCTTAAAGCTATCGGACTTAATTTCATAAGGAGCTAAACCAATATCGGCCGCCGCTAAATACTGATCGACATCGGTTTGTTTCGGTAAGTAACCCAAGAAACGGATTGGAGTCTGGCTATGACGGACCCTCTCGGCCAACGGACCAGAACCAATAACGGTTAAGCGTGCACTGGGTAGAGCGGCCAGGATTTTGGGCCAGGCCTCGAGGAGGAGCTCTATCCCCTGTTCGGAACTCAGGATACCGAGAAAAACCAGCTCGGGAAAATATTCAGGCTTTGTCGATCTAGTAGCTCGCTCTAACAGATGAGTGCCGACCGGCACAGTGCGCTGTCGGCCACTGGATTGAATAGATAAACCAGATTTGAGGCGCTCGGTTGCCATCGCCGAAGATAGGTTCCAGGTTTCATCTGCCTGGCTAACACAATAACGATCAAGCCAGTGATAAAGTCGATTAAGCCAATTAGCCTTGAACCGATTGGGAATATAGTCGATAACATAATAGACGACGCGCTCAACCTTGCCAAAACGACGCAAAAGTATACCCGTCAGAGCGTTGAGATTGTCAACACCAAAATAGAGCTCAACCGGATGCTGCCAAAAATAAACAAAGGTAAAGCAGAGATCGCGCAGAAAAAAGATCAGCTCATGACCAAAGCCGGCTGGACCCCAGCTGGTTTTGTCTAGCTTTCCGGCCAGATAGAGTTCGACACGACTTTTCAGCGAAACACCATCACGCGCCTGTTTAAATGGGTTGGTTAATAGCGTCACCGCTTCAACCTCATCGCGTTTCAGCAGATAGGCTAAGAACTCTGACTCGACGAGACTATAAGAGGTATAGGTGTGATGAACTATGGCGATAGTTTTGGCGATTTTGGCCATAAGCCGAGCCTCCAACCAATGACAATAAAAGTATAAAGAATTGGGACTGTCAGACAGAACCAAGGGTGCAGCCACCAAGCCAAATCCGGTTGCCGACGATAGCCTTGCCAGGCTTGCCCAATTGGATAGACCAAACTCACCATCAATAAAGTCGTCCACCAAAACTCAAATCGGTTTAAGCCGTAGGTGTAACGCCGTAGCTTCTGATAGCGTAAAAAGAGGATTAAGTTACGGGCTAACTTGCGATAAAAGCCGACTAAGCTATTAACATAATCATGATGGACGGGTCGGCGATAGAGAGCAAACTTGTCGTGTCCAGCTTCGACTAGCTCCTCCGCCTGATCGAGATGAAAAAAATAGGGCTGCCAACTGGTATTGTCTAGGAGTAACTGGCGACGCGTTAAGTAACCTTGGGAGCCAAGCGTTGGCAGCTTGGCTGGATTAAATTTGGCCAGCCAATAGTCTGGTTCGGTCTGAACGATGAGCTCTGGTTGTAGCCAACTTTTTTCGTGAGGACCCAAAATACCGCGTCGTCCTAGTTGATAGATAAAAGGATCGTTGACGCCGGTCAGTTCGCAGTATCGGTTATAGAGACTATCGCTCTTGCGGTAGGCCCAATAAACTGTCTGAAGCCCGGCAATATCTGGATTGGTTTGCATAATCCTCACCGCTCGACTAAGCCAATCCTCACCAATCAAGGTGATGTCAGAATCGATCAGCAGAATCAGCTCTCCGGTAGCGGCCGCTAAACCGATCGATTTGGATCTTTCGATATGCCGATGACCGCTCTTCAGCACCTTCGCCCCAAATCTCTTAGCAATCGTGAGCGTTTGGTCAGTTGAGCCATCGTCAACAACGATCAATTCGAGCAATGCGCTCGGATAATCTTGAGCCGCCAGAGCTTGCAAGCAAGAATCGAGATGAGACTCGGCATTAAAGGTAGGAATAATCACCGAGACGAGAGGTGCGTTAAGCATCGTCATGGTCGTTCTATTCGTTTTAAGAATAGCCCGTGAACAAAGGCCAAGCCATAAACGAGATGAGTCAACAGTATGCCCCAGCCAACTATCAGGGCGGCTCGCCAGCCAATTCTAAAGATATTAGCTAAAACGGCGATCAGGTAGCCAATCAAGAGTACCGCCAAGGTAATGATTAAACTGGGCAACCAAATAAAAGCTATGAAAAGACCGGCCAGTAGACAAAGGGCAAAAAGAGTGGGCAAGAAATAGATCGGGGCCAAGGTTTCGGGATAGGCTTTGACAAAGAAACCACGATGACGGCCCATGTTCCGAATCTGCTTGAGATGCGCCACGGCAAACGGCCGCCGGTGGTGCCAGACCTGGACTGCGGGATCATAGATGACTTGATACCCGAGGGCGCGAATATCTCGACAAACCTTGGTGTCATCGCCGCTCGATAACCGCGAGCGAAAACCACCTAATTGGCGCAAAACACTAGTCCGAATGATTAAGTTTACTCCCTGTAACTCAGCCACCTGTCGGCGAGGTCGTGATAGAAAACGGTATTGCGCCGCACCGCTGGTTAGATAAGATTCATAGATATATCCACCCACCAAGGCAGGCCAGGGGTCGTCGGGAGCGGTCAGATTGGGTCCGCCGACGGCTGCTATCTGTGGATCAGAGTCAAAGATCTTGGCCGCGGCCTCGAGCCAATCGGGATGAGGATAGGCATCGTCATCGATCAAGGCGCAAAACTCCCCCTTGGCGACCGCGATACCTAGATCTCGCTTCTCGCCGAGGCTGATCGGCTGGATAGTTGCCTCGACCTGACGAAAGGGCAACGGCAGTGTAGGTAGCTTTTGGCCTTTTTCTGTCACCAGTATTAACTCGTATTCGGTTGGATCGGTATTCAGTAAAAGAAACTTGGCTAAATCGCTAAAGAATCGCTCCGTCACCACGTAGAGGCAGATGATGATAGAGAATCGAGGCGAGTTGTTACTCATCGCAGTTCGTCCTCGATATATTGCTTGAGTGTCGTCTGCCAGTCTATAGAAAAATCATGCTTGATTGAACGCAACACCTCTCGATCGGGTCGAGGTGCGGCAAAGCTCTCGGCAAAAAATTCTGAGCCAACCGGCACCAGTCGAGTCGGTAGCTGCATCGTGCTCACTAAACACTCGGCTATATCATAGCGCGAACACTCACCAGCGCTGGCAAAGTGATAGATGCCACTCAGCCGCGAGGGCAGACTACGATCGATAAACTCAACTAGGTCACGCGCATAGGTTAAGGAGCCGACCTTGTCGTTAACCACCGCGAGTTCGGTCTGGGTTTCGGCTAAACGCAAGATATTAGCGACAAATTTGCGTTGTTCGCGACCGCCACCGATGAGCCAGGCCGAACGAACTATCAAGGCGCTCGGACTAAACTCGGCGACTAAACGTTCTCCGGCTAGCTTGGAACGGCCATAGTGATTTATCGGATCAGGCTCGTCGCTCTCGACAGAAAACTCGGAGCGACCATTAAAGACAGCGGCAGTACTAATATAAACAAATTGGGCACCGATGGCTTCGGCGGCAAGCGCCAATTGACCGCTCGCCCTAGCGTTAACCTGATCGGCTAACTCGGGGTGTGACTGACAGTAGTCGACATCGGTCAGAGCCGCGGCATGGATAATCACTGCCGGCTTCTCTTGATTCAGTAGCTTAGTCACAGCCGTATCGTTCGTGATATCAAGCTCGAGTTTATCGGGTGCAATGACCTGATAATGAGGCATCAGCCGACGGACATAGCCGGCTAAAACACCGTGACCGCCGGTAACTAAGAGCTTAGGCCTCACTCGGACGACCCTGACTCGACTGTCGATGATGCGATTTGGGCTGACTAAATTTGACCGAACTGACGGTCAAGGGCAACCTTTG
Organism: uncultured Candidatus Saccharibacteria bacterium; assembly: GCA_964592905.1. GTDB lineage: Bacteria > Patescibacteriota > UBA1384 > CAYGGE01 > CAYGGE01 > CAZQGJ01. The sequence continues at coordinate 21,204 of CAZQGJ010000010.1, forward strand.
CCAATTCTCCCAAATAAACGGGAAAGAGTAGGTTAAGCGATGGGTTTGACTGAGCTCGCGATGAAGCGCCTGTCGAAGTTGACGCGCGCCGGGCACAAAATGATGGAACTGGACTTGAAGATTATTCACCTGTCGAATATAACCGCTTTTAATCAGATCGGCAATCAGGGCGTACTCGGCACCCTCGATATTTAATTTGAGCAGATCGATTGAGTTGAGGCCGAGAGAGCGAAAGGTTTGACTGGCTGGCTGTAAATCAATCTCTAGCGTTGCCTCTGGAGTAGTCTCTGGCGTAG
>CAZQGJ010000011.1:0-21104 GCA_964592905.1 uncultured Candidatus Saccharibacteria bacterium
ACAGTGGTTAAATCTCAAACTGAGCGCTGTAGCCCTCACGGCTAACCTCGTTGATTTTGAGTCGTTCGGTTTCAGGTAAGATATAAGCCATAGTTTCTCCTTTATCAATTAACGTGAGTAAAACTCGACGATCAACTCTTCGTTGATATCTGGATCGAGGTCGGCTCGTTCAGGTAAGCGCTCGACCACGCCAACCGGTAATTTTTTATCGCTAATCTTGAGCCAGGTGGCCACGTCGGCATCGCGGGCGATTGGATCCATACCGGCTAATTCGATTGAGTCACCAATTTTGACAAGATAGGAAGGGATATTGACTCGGTTACCGTTAACTTTGACATGGCCGTGATTGACCATCTGACGAGCTTGAGCTCGGCTAGTAGCAAAGTTAAGACGATAGATGATGTTATCGAGGCGACGCTCTAAATTGATGAGCAGAGTGGCGCCAGTAGCCGATTGGCTACGACTGGCTAACTGGAAGTAAGTGCGGAACTGCTTCTCGCGAATGCCGTAAGCAAAGCGAACCTTTTGTTTTTCTCGAAGCTGCTTACCGTAATCGGAGAGCTTACTGCCACGACCACCGCCCGTAGTAGGAGCGGTTTTGCGTCGGAGATATTTAGGGATTGAAAGTCGAGTAGACATATTAACCTTTCAGCTCGGGCTTAGACGCGGCGTGGCTTCTTGGGCCGGGTACCGTTATGAGGAACTGGAGTGAGATCTTTGATACCGCTAATCATGATACCAGTGCCTTGAATCGCTCGGACAGCGGCCTCGCGACCTTGGCCAACACCGGTGACGAAGACATCGACACTCTCGAGGCCATAGGCCTTGGCTTTATCCAGAGCACTCTTGAGGGTGATCTGAGCGGCGTAAGGTGTAGATTTGCGGGCGCCTTTGAAGTTATTAGCCCCAGCCGAAGCCCACGAAATAACATTACCCTTGGTGTCGGTCACGCTAATGATCGTGTTATTAAAGGTTGCCTGAACATAGATCTTGCCTTTGGGCACGGCATAAACGGTCTTTTTTCGAGTAGTTGCTTTGGTATTTTTGGCCATATTAATTCCTTTGGAGATTAGGTCTTATCGGCGCTTTTGCGGCGGCCTGAACCCATTGTAACTTTTTTGCCACGCTTGGTTCGAGCATTGGTTTTGGTGCGTTGACCGTGGACCGGCAAATTGCGAGCGTGTCGAACACCACGATAGGCACCGATCTCTTTGAGGCGCTTGATGTTGGAGTTGATCTCCATCTTGAGGTCACCCTCTACCTTGATATGTTGATCGATATATTGGCGAAGCTTTTCGATCTCTTCGTCGGTCAGCTGACCGATCTTACGGGCGAGATCAAGATTGCAGGCCTCTACGATGACCTTGGCGTTGTTACGACCAACACCAAAGAGGTAGCTTAAGCCGATCTCGAGATTTTTCTGATTGGGGATATTTACACCGGCAATACGAGCCATAAAACTCCTAACTTAACCTTGACGCTGCTTGTGACGAGGGTTAGCACAGATAACCATCACTCGGCGATGTCGACGAATAATTCGACATTTGAGGCAGCGGACTTTAACTGATGGTTTAACTTGCATGTGGCTCCTGACTTTCAGGTTGACTTGATTCTGGGTCGACTGGTGTGTTGACGCTCTCGGTGGCTGCGGACTGGGCCTGAGTGGCCTCTGTTGCCCCCGCAACTGCCGTTACTTCGGCTGACTGATTGGGATCGCCCTCGAGTCCCTCGCCTGGTTTAAGGCGGCGACTGATGCGACCACGGTTGAGATCATAGACCGAGCGTTCGACCGTGACTCGGTCACCTTCTAGAACCCGAATATGATGTTTACGCATTTTGCCATTGAGATAACAGAGGATGACACCGTCTTCTTGGTCGATCTGAACGCGAAAAGTAGCGTTGGGTAACGACTCGGCTACGGTACCAAATGATTCAATTAAATCGTCTTTAGGCATTTTCCACCAGTCAAAAATTCCGCCGTAAGATTGGCGGTTATACCTCGGATATACTTAATGATTGCCCTCTTAAGTCAACACACAATCGGAACTGAGGTATGAATCGATTATAACATTGGCTAACAGAGATAGTCAAGGGTTATTTAACCAAGATCTCGGCGCGATTGGCTTGGACTATGACAGTAGCCTCGAAATGGGCCGCTAGACTATGATCAGCTGTGACGATCGTCCAACCATCGCGCGCTTGATAGACCTCGGGGCTGCCCAAAGTGACCATCGGTTCAATGGCGATGGTCATGCCGGTGCGAAGAGTGAAATTGCCACGTTTCTCTGGATAGTTGGGGATGCTCGGCTCTTCCCACTGTTCTCGTCCGATACCGTGACCAGTTAATTCACGAACGACGCCGAAATGATGCGGTAAACAGACGGCCGAGATAATTCTACCCAGCTCCAAGGTGGTGAGGCCGTCTCGGGTAGCAGCTAAGCCGGCCTCGAGGGCTTGGGCGGTCACCTCTAACAGTTGAGTGGCCTCTGGTGTGATCTGACCGATGCCAATAGTTCTGGCGCTATCGACACACCAACCTTGATAACGGAGCCCAACATCGATACCGAGGAGGTCGCCAGCCTGTAGGCGACGTTGATCTGGTAAACCGTGGACTACTGCCTCGTTGACCGATAAGCAAGTGGCGTAGGGATAGTCATGAAAACCTTTAAAGGTTGGTTCGGCGCCGGCCTGTCGAATCAGGGTTTCGGCCAGTTGGTCGAGTTCTAGTGTCGTCATGCCTTCGGCTGCCTGATCGACTAATCGATCGAGCACTGTTTGCAGGATCTGACCGGCCTGACGCATGAGCTGTTGATCGGCGGCTGACTTAATTAATGAGTCTGATAGCGCTGATTTCATGACTGATCTCTCATAGGCAAGGCTAAACCGGCGGCCTGATAGTGACTTTCGATGGCTTGGAGTAACGATTCGGTGACAGATTTAATATCTGGCTTGGCATCGATCTCGATAATCTTGCCGGCGGCTCGAAACTCTTCGATCAACGGCAGGGTATCTTTAAAAAATAGGTCTAATCGAGTTGAGGCGACCGAGAGTTCGTCATCGTGTCGAGTGCTCAGCTCTGTTTGACAGACAGGACAGAGCGATTTATCGTTGGCCTGGCTAGCCACTAGGTTGATAGTGCTATAACCACAGTTGAGACAGGTGAGGCGTGACTGAATGCGAGCCAAAGCTGTCTCTCGATCCAGTTTGAGATAGATGATCGTCGGTAGCTCGATTCCGGCCTGTTCAAAAACGGTGATCTGCGACATCAGCTGTTGATGCGAACGCATGATGCTGTCAAAGAGCCAATCCTGTTCTGGATCTAGAGTGGTCAACGCCTGCTCTAGGAGCCCAACTACAACGCTATCGGGCACTCGCTGACCGGCCTGCATTAACGAGGCAATCTCTGAGTGTTGCGGATGTTGGCCCTGGGCTACGATTTTACGCAGCTCCGCCCCAATTTCGAAATAATTAAACTTGAACTTGGATAACAGGGCTCTGGCTTGCGTCCCCTTACCAGAACCTTGTGCTCCCATAATATTGAAAGCCAGCCTATTCACCGCTGATGCCTAAGATCTTTTCTGCGCTGTGTTCTAAGGAGAGGATCGGCTGTCCGTCAAGCTTGATGAGCTTAAGTTGACCTTGGGCCTGATTCGATTTTTCAAGGTAGGCCAAACCCTGAAAGCCCGGTAAAAAGGTGGGGGATTCGATGATCTGAGCTGAGGTAATCAATTTGATTTCAGAGTTCTTTTGCCTATCGATTAACAGTAGCTCACTACCGTTTTTGATATTATCGGTCTGGCTCTTGCTCAGTGCGATTAAACCGGTCGAATCTAAGCCGTAATCAATCAGGGTTTGATTCTTGGCTTGATAGATCGATTGTTCAGCCTTGCCCAAAAGCGACCAACTGATTAACTGGTTATTTTTGGTGCTCCCCTTAAACAGTAAGAGCTCTTTTTTATTGGGGTGGTAGCTAACCCGACTAATACCGCTATTATCAGAGAGCAGCTTTTGTCGGTTCTGGCCATTAAGGCTGGCAGTATAAAGAGTAAAGCCAACGTTCGGTTCAGCATTGGTAAAGCTTGTAAAGGCCAGTTGACTGCTATCTGGCGAGAGGGCTGGGGCTTCGGTCGCGATGAAATTTTCGATCAATCGTGAGCTCTGGCCACTTTTCAAGCCACTAGCCATCAGGTTAGTGCCACTATCCGTTTCGAGGAGATAAACCAAGCTATCGCTCGACGGTTGGAGGTTGGCGGTGTCGATGATCCGTTCGGTAGCAGTAGATTTGACCAGTACCCGGTTTTGGTTGGTGGCTAGATCGATCTCGTTAATCTGTATCCCTTGACCACGATTGATTTTGAGATAGAGCTTACCGTTCAAGCTACCACCCTGTGCCGATGGGGCTAGGCTAGGGGTGAGGATTGGCGCGTCGCTCGTCTCGCTGTTGGTTGATTGATCGGTAGCTGTTTGGCTAGCGATTGATTGAGAGTCAGCGACGATGGGCTGGGGTGGTTTCTTAACTATTAGCCAAGCCAAGCCGACGAGGGCGGCAATAAAGGCCAATTGGATCCCATTTTTGAGCACGCTCTCTCCTTAGTATTGCTCGTAGCGATTTTGCAGTAGATAAGCCTGTATCTGACGCATCGTTTCGAGGGTGACGCTAACCATGATCAGGATACTGGTACCCGAGATGGCAAGTGACTGAATACCGGTGATATTTTCGATGATATAAGGCAAGAGGGCGACGATAGCTAAGAAGAGTGAGCCAGTTAGGGTAATCCGATTAATCACCGACATCAGGTAGTGCTCGGTATCAACGCCTGGTCGGATGCCGGGTACAAAGCCACCCTGCTTTTGAAGATTCTCGGCGATCTCTTTGGGCTGAAAGATAAGATAGGTATAAAAATAGGTAAAGGCGATGACCAGGGCAAAGTAAACTGACCCGTAGAGCCAGCGGTTACTAACAAACTTGAGGATAGATTCGCCGAGTTTGATTAGCCAGGCCGGTTCTAGTGTCGAGAAAAAGCGACCGGCCACTTCGGGGATAACGAGAAAGGTCAGGGCAAAGATGATCGGTAGAACGCCGCCTAGATTCAGTTTGAGCGGTAGGTGGGACTGGACGCTCCCTGATTCACTAGCCGCTCTGACACGCCTAGCATAGGTGACAGGAATGCGTCGCTCTGCCTCGTTAGTTAAGACGATAAGAGCGATAATGGCTAAGCTCAAAGCTAACCAGCCAAGGCTGGCCAAGATCTGCCCTGTTTCGATACCGCCGACGGTCAACAGAGCTAGGGTATTACGGAGCTGTCCAGGGATACCGGCGATAATACCGACGGTAATGATTAACGAGGCGCCGTTGCCGATACCGCTCTCTGTTATTAGTTCGCCAAGCCACATCAAGAAGACAGTACCGGCTGTGGCCGCCAAGACCAAGGTCAAGATCGTTAAGGGATCATAGCTAGTTAAGATACCCTGTGTCTTGAGCGTCTGGATAACGGCAAAGATCTGAATCAAAGCCAAGGGAATGGTGGCATAGCGAGTGTATTGATTGATCTTTTGCTGTCCGTGTTGGCCATCTTTTTTGAGCGCGGCTAAACTCGGCACCAAGGTCGAGAGCAACTGAATAACGATACTAGCCGTGATATAAGGGCCGATGCCCATCAGGGCCAGAGAAAAATTACTCAACGTACCACCCGAAAAGAGATTCAAGAGGCCAAAGATCTGTGAGGCAGCAAAGAACTCCTTGAGCTTGTCTAGGTCGGCCCCAGGTAGAGGAATATGCGCCATGACGCGCTCAACGAATAATAGACCTATCGTTAAACCGATCCGTTTGCGTAAGTCGGTATTGTGCCAGATTTGTAGAAGTCGATTCATAGCCTCAATTTACCGTTTCTGGTATAGACTGTCAAATAACCAAAAGAGCCCGAAGGCTCTAGTGGTTATTTTCAGGATTGTCAAGGTTAAGCGACTGGCTGGTTAAAGCGATCCGCTAAGCTGGCAGAAACCTTAATCTGATCTAATTTTAACTCTTTGGTTAAGGCGCCGCGATTGACTAACTTGACTCCAGATCGCCCGTAGCCCTTGATCAGGCCGCGTTCGACTAAATTGTCAGGAGTGACGGTCTCACCGTTCTGGTAGCCGCGCTCGAGTAAGTCGAGACTAATCATTGCCTCGGGATCTCGATGAGATTTAAAGCCACGTACCTTAGCCATTCGATAGTCCGAAGCGGACATCATACCGGCAAAGCGACGAGGAATCTTGTAACCTGTGCGAGCTTTTTGACCCTTGGTGCCACGGCCGGCAGTTTTGCCTTGACCGGCACCGATGCCTCGGCCGACTCGAGATTTTGGAGCTTCACGGGTAATAACTAATTCATGTAGTTGCATTATGACTCCTCAACCTGGCTGATAGCTGATTCAGCGATCCGATCGGTGGCTGGCTTGAGTGATTTAAGCGCCATAAAGGTGGCCATAACATTGTTGAGCTTATTACTGGTCCCACCGATGATTTTGCTACTGATGTTGCGAATTCCAGCCAACTCAACGACGGCGCGGACTGGACCACCGGCGATAACCGAGGTACCAGCTGGGGCCGGCTTGAGAATAACTTGGGCGCTACCGTAGTGCATGGTGACGGCGTGAGGAATCGTCTCATTAGACAGAGGTACGGTAATCAGCGATTTCTTAGCTCGTCGAACTGCCTTGGCGGTAGCCGAGGCGACTTCGTTGCTCTTAGCTAAACCAATACCAACCTGGCCGTTGCGATTACCAACCACGACTAGTGCTCGGAAACGCATGCGACGACCACCGGCTACGGTACGAGAGATACGATTAACTTCAACGACTCGCTCTTCGAAAGGATTTTTTTCGACTAGCTCGCCTTTGATTAATTCGGTTTCAACTTTAGGATTTTTTGCGATCATGATTTCTCCTTAGAACTCTAAGCCGTTAGCACGGAGGGCCGTAGCCAGACTAGAGATCTGACCGTGATATTTGTAACCGCGACGATCGAAGACGATCTGGGCTACGCCAGCGGTCTTGGCTAGATCAGCCAATTTTTTGCCGAGTAAGGTCGCTTTTTCGACTGGTTTGCCAGTTAGGCCTCGACTATCAGCGGCCAGGATCGTTTGACCGAGCTCGTCGTTAATCAGTTGAGCCGAGAGGGTGGTCAGACTGCGGTGGACGCTCAGGCGCGGACGCATAGCTGTACCCTGAAGCTTAGCCCGAATGCGGCGGACTCGAGCCAGACGTTTAGTAGTGCGATTGGGAACTTGATACATAGTGATCTCCTGCTATCTACGCTCGCTCACGAGGTGAGCTGGCGTTATAGTTAATTGATTATGAGCCTGCCTTGGCAGCTTTACCAGCCTTGCGACGAACGATCTCGCCAGCGTACATAATACCTTTGCCCTTATAAGGCTCTGGTGGACGAACTTTGCGAATGACGGCAGCGATTTGACCGACTTGTTGTTTGTCGATGCCGGTAATGATCATACTGTTCTTTTCGACGGCAAATTTAATACCGGCCGGCGGATCGAATTTAACCGGATGCGAATAACCAACACTCAGAACTAAACGTTCGCCTTCGAGGGCGGCCCGATAGCCGACACCCTTCATGTCGAGACGCTTCTCGAAGCCTTGGCTAACACCAAGAACGGCGTTGTTGATCAGCTGTCGCATCAGACCGTGCATTGCCCGACTGGCTGGTTGATCATCGTGGCGGGTCAGTGTCAAAACTGACTCGCTGATCTCGAGGGTCACCAAAGAGTGAACGGCGACTGTCAGCACGCCTTTAGGGCCTGTGACGACTAACTGGTTGTCCTCAAAACTGACGCTGACGCCTGGTGGGAGGGAAATTGGTAGTTTACCGATTCTAGACATATTACTCCTTACCAAGCTTCACAGATTAATTCGCCACCGAGGCCCTGTTTGCGAGCCTGTTTGTCGGTCATCAGACCGGCCGGTGTCGAGATGATGGCGATGCCTAAACCACGAAGTGGTCGAGGTAAGCTGGTTCGATTCTTGTAAATACGTCGGCTTGGCTTACTGAGACGACGAAGGTGGCGAATCGCACCGAGCTCATTACGATAGCGAAGGGTGATTTCGAGGATCGGTAAACCGGTCTCGATTCGCTCTACCTTGGCTAAATAGCCCTCGGTGACGAGGATTTGGGCGATACGCTCTTTAATCTGCGAGGCAGGCACCTTTAATCGGGGCAGTTTGGCCGCCTGGGCATTTTTGATAGCGCTTAACATGTCTGCAATTGGATCCATATATACCTCACTTGATGATCGATTTCCGTAATGTGACGGATCTAATCATCCTGAATAATTTACCAGGAAGCCTTACGGACACCTGGGATTTCTCCTCGACCAGCTCGTTCCCGAAAACAGATTCGACAGATACCGAAGAGGCGGATATAACCACGACCTCGACCACAGAGGGCACATCGATGAATCTTACGGGTGCTGAATTTGGGCGGACGATTAGCCTTGTTGATAAGGGCGATACGAGCCATTAGACTTTCTCCTCTTTGGCGATTGGGAAGCCCAACTCTTTGAGCAGGGCGGCACAGTGTTGGTCAGAGCTCGCGGTAGTGACGACGGTGACGTTCATACCGTGCATCTTTTCGGACAGATCGTACTGGAACTCTGGGAAGATGATCTGTTCTTTGATGCCGATATTATAGTTACCGTGACCATCGAAAGCCTTGGCGCTCAAGCCACGAAAGTCGCGTAAGCGAGGCAAGGCGATATTGATCAGTCGATCGATAAAATCGTACATTCGAGCTCCGCGCAAGGTGACTCGCGCTCCGATCGGTTGGCCGGCTCGGATCTTAAAGCCAGCGATAGATTTGCTAGCCTTAGTAATGACCGGTTTCTGACCGGTTAAACGAGTTAAACTAGCGATAGTCTCTTCAAGACCTTTTTGGTTATCTTTAGCGTCGCCGATACCCACGTTGATGACGACCTTGACGATGCGAGGTGTCTGATGAGGGTTGACTAAAGCTAAGCTTTTTTGCAAAGCCGGAGCGATCGTTGATTGATACTGAGTTAATAGTCGCGACATGGTTATTCCTTACCCTGATCGACTAACTTGACGTTAGAGATGTGAATCGGTAGATTTTTTTCGATAATTCCGCCTTGAGGATTCTGCATCGAACGCTTGAGGTGACGCTTAACTTGATTGACTCCCTCAACTACGACGAGCGATGCCTGAGGCAAGACACGCACGATTGTGCCGACCTTACCTTTGGCGCCACCGCTGATAACTTTGACTGTTTGGCCGCGCTTAAGCATTAGAGTACCTCCTCAGCTAAAGAAACGATTTTCATATAACCTCTTTCGCGGAGCTCACGAGCTACCGGTCCGAAGACGCGGGTGCCGCGTGGCGTACCGTCTTTGTTGATAATGACTGCGGCGTTATCGTCGAAACGAATTGCCGAGCCATCGGCTCGTTTTTTGGTGAAGTGGGTTCGCACGATGACCGCACGAACAACTTCTTTGTCTTTGACCGTGGCGTTAGGAATCGCATTCTTAACGGCGGCAATGACGATATCGCCAAGACCGGCGCGATCTTTCGAAGCGCCGCCAACAACTTGAATGACGCCGATTTCTCGGGCGCCGGAGTTGTCGGCTACTTTGAGTCTAGAATAAGATTGAATCATATAGTCTTCCTCTGAGGCCTATTAGGCCTTGGCCTCTGGTTGAGTTTCGAGTTTAGTGGCCAGAACTCGAAAGTGCTTACGCTTACTAATCGGAGCTGTTTCTTCGATAGTCACTACAGTGCCTAGTTCGTACGCACGATTACCGGTGTCGGCCAAGAATTTTTGACTAACACGATAACGCTTACCGTAGAGCGGATGCAACTTCATATTCTCAACTAGTACCGTGACGGTACTTTGGGCCTTGTTGGCCACGATTTTGCCGGTTAGCTGTTTCTTAGCCATGGTTTTGCTCCTGGTTAGCGAGTTGGCCAATGAGGGTCTTGGCTCGGGCTAAACGAACTTTGAGCTGTTTAAGCTGGCTAGTTTGTTTGGCACGACCAAAAGCTAGATCAAGTCGAAGTTTCTCGATCTGACGCTTGGTAGTCTGAACCTCGAGGTAAAGACCCTGACGGTTTTTGGCTTTTAATTCTTGTAATTCAACTGATCGTTTAGACATAATTATTCCTTTACCACGAATCGACAACCAACCGGAAGCTTATGGGCGGCCAGTCGCATCGCCTCTTTAGCGACCTCTTCGGAGACACCGGACATCTCGAACATGATCTGTCCAGGTTTGACGGTGGCTACAAAGTGATCTAGCGGACCTTTACCGCCACCCATGCCGACTTCGGGTGGTCGAGCGGTGACTGGATGATCTGGAAAGAGACGAATCCAGACCTCACCACCACGCTTAATGTAACGGGTCATGGCACGACGAGCGGCCTCGATCTGACGGCTGGTGATCCAGTCGCGTCCGGTCGATTTTAGCCCAAAGGAGCCGAAGGCTAATTCGGTCATCCGGGTCGCATCGCCATCGCGCTTGCCTCGGAACTGTTTACGGTGCTTGAGTTTTCTAGGTAGTAACATAATATAGCTCCGAATTAATTCTGATCGACTTCGGTCTTTTCGCCCTTGTAGATCCATACTTTGACACCAACGATACCGTAAGTTGTCTTGGCGTGAACTTGGGCGTAATCGATATCAGCTCTAAAGGTTGAGAGAGGAACGCTACCGAGCGAGAACTTCTCGCTGCGAGCAATCTCGGCGCCACCCAGTCGACCGCTAATGCGGATCTTGATGCCTAAAGCACCGCGACCCATGGTGCGCTCGAGGGCTTGTTTGGAGGCTCGTCGATAACTGATACGGCGCTCGATCTGACCAGCAATATTTTGAGCGACAACAGCTGCATAGAGATCGCCATTTTTAATCTCGTGAATATCGACTTTGAGCTTGATGCCGCTGCCCAGGATCTTTTGAATCTTTTGTTTGAGTGCTTCGACGCCAGCTCCGGCGCGACCGATGATGACGCCTGGTTTTGCGGTTTCAATGATGACAGTCAGCTGATCAACGCCACGCTTAATCTGAACCGAACCGATGGCTGAATCGGTGTTGTAGCTACTAGCGATCGCCTGACGAATCTTTTGATCGACTAAGAGATAGGCCGCAAAGTTGCCCTTGGGCGGGAACCAGTTGCTCTGCCAGTTTTTGTTGATGCCGAGACGCATCACAAATGGATTAACTTTTTGTCCCATTACTTGCTCCCTGTCTTAGTCTTAGTCTTGGACGGAATTTTAGCCTGTCGAGCTTCGGCTACGCCGATAGTTAGATTGATATGTGACTGTTGCTTAACGATACGAGAAGCGCGACCGCGGGATTGAGGAATAAAGCGGCTAGCTTTGGGACCTTCGTCAACGGTGACCAGTTTGACGATTCGGTTAGCTGGTAAATTCGCCTGATCGGCGGCAGCTAAGCCAGATCGTAACAGCTTGGCCAAGGTCTTGGCGGCGGTCTGCGGTTTCAGCTCAAGTTGAATCAAGGCTCGGTCGGTGGTTAAACCACGAACCAAGTCCGCTAACAGACGCACCTTGCGGGGCGTATGATGGGCAAAACGGTGATGAACTTGAACTGTTTGTAACATATATTTCCTTTAATGCAGTCGAGTTTACTTGCGGGCCGCGTCTTGAGCTTTGGCGATCTTACCACCATGGCGTCGGAATAGACGGGTCGGTGAGAATTCGCCTAGTTTGTGACCAACCATGTCTTCGGTAATGAAAACCGGTGTGAACTGTCGACCGTTGTGGACTTGAAAAGTTAAGCCAACCATTTCTGGGAAGATAGTGCTGGCGCGTGACCAGGTTTTGATGGCGACACGGCTACTCTCGGCTTTGGCCTTGGTGACCTTGAGCCAGAGCTTAGCATCGATAAATGGTCCTTTTTTGAGTGAACGTGGCATATTATCCCTTACTGCTTAGCTTACTTCTTGCGACGATCGCGGAGAATGAATTGACTGGTTCGCTTATTGCGACGAGTCTTTTTACCCATAGCTGGTTTACCCCATGGAGTTTTCGACCAACGCAAACCAACAGGGTTATGGCCTTCACCACCACCGTGAGGGTGAGCGGCAGGGTGCATCGCTTTACCGCGAACGGTAGGACGCTTGCCTAAGTGTCGAGTTCGACCAGCTTTGGCAATGCGAATAGTTGAGTGTTGCGGGTTGCTGACTGGACCGATCGAGGCAAAACAATCGCCGTGGATACGACGGACTTCACCAGAAGGCATCCGAACTTGAATGTAAAGCTCTTCTTTGGCTAAGATCGTGGCAGTAGTGCCGGCCGAGCGGACAGCTCGCGAGCGACGACCCGGGGTCATCTCGATATCGTGGATCATGACGCCGGTTGGAATATTCTTGAGTTGGATACGATTACCCAACTGGGTGTCAGCCGTGTGGTCAGCGATAACCTTATCGTCAACTTTGAGGCCCTCTGGAGCAATAATGTAGCCCTTGAGGCCATCGCTATATTCGATCAGAGCCAAATAGGCGCTGCGGTTAGGATCGTATTCCAGGGCCTTGACCGAAGCAGTTTGACCGAGTCGAGACTCGAGTGCGAAAAGAACCCGATACATGCGCTTGGCGCCGCCACCTCGATGACGAACGGTGAGTTTACCCTGATTGTTGCGACCAGCGTGACGCTTGAGCGGTTCGATCAGACTTTTTTCAGGTTCTTTTTTAGTTAACACAGAGAAATCGGCATACGACATCTTGCGACGAGCTGAGGTAGTAGATTTAACAATACGTAAGGCCATGATTAACTCCCAACCTTGGGTTGAATAGCCGGCTTAGACTTGTTCTGAGCGCCAGCTGCTTTTTTGAGCGTTGATTCGGTTTTATTCGTCTTGGTGCCCTTGGCGGCGATCATAGATTCGGACTTATCGGTTTTAGCCACAGCGTTTTCTTCGGCTAACTGATAGTCTTTGATCTTTTGGCCATTTTTGAGGCTGACAATAGCCTTAGTGTAACTGGCCGTTTGTCCGTAACCATGTCGCTTGCGAACCGTGATTGACTTGTGGTGAATCAAAGCCACATCGCGGACTTCTACCTGATAATGAGCGACGATAGCCTGTGCGATCTCGGCCTTGTTAGCTAGCGGGTTAACGACAAAGGTGTATTTACTCTGTTCTGCCAAAGCCAGAGATTTTTCAGTGATGACGGGAGCAACTAAGACAATCATGATTTTTTCTCCAGTCGGGCGGTCAAGAGGTCGAGGCCAGCCTTGGTCAAGATTAACTGCCCGCCGCGTAAAACGTGGAGTGCATTTAACTGATAGGCGGCCATTAACTGAGCCTTGTCGAGGTTGGCTAACGATCGAGTAGTCTCAGCGTTGAGCTCGCCATCGATTAAGAGCCGCTTCTTGGCCTCTGGGGCGATCTTGTTGATGAGCTTGGCGGCGGTTTGAGTTTTGTTGCCTAAACCGCTTAGATCCTCGATCACTAAGAGCTGACCGGCGACTAACTTACTATTGATAGCCATGGCTAAAGCGCGTTGACGCATAGCCTGAGGTAAGCTGAGTTGATAGTTACGGTTGCTGCGTGGACCAAAGGTAATACCACCACCCGTCCAGATTGGAGAGCGACTGGAACCAGCTCTGGCTCGACCGGTACCCTTTTGTTTGTGTGGCTTACGACCACCACCACGAACCTCGCCCTTGGTTTTAGTATTGGCCTGAGAGTGACGGAGGTTGGCTAAATAGATGGTGACCGCTTGGTGCAGTAACTTATGATTAGGTTCGACTGCCAGAGTAGTCGGCAAGTCGAGGGCCGGGCCGGCCTCGCCGGTAGCTGTAAAGTAAGGAATATTATGCATAGCGTTCACCTGTGATTTTGACATAGCTACCCTTAGGACCAGGAATAGCGCCTTTAATGAGGATGATCTGTTGCTCGGGATGAACTTCGATCACGCGGAGCTTTTTAACGGTTGAAACGATGTTACCCATGTGGCCTGGCATTTTCTTGCCTAAAACGACGCGCTGAGGAAACATCATACCGATCGAGCCCGGTTTGCGGTGATGGTCTGAACCGTGGGTTTCGGGACCGCGGGAAAAGTTATGTCGTTTAATAACGCCAGCGAAGCCTTTACCTTTAGAGGTGCCGGTGACATCAACTAAATCGCCAGCCTGGAACAGACTGACGTCGATAGTAGAGCCGGTAGCTAAGAGATCTTCGGTAGCGTTGGTTTTGATTTCGCGAACTAGCTTGAGATTAGCTGGCGCACCAACTTTTTCGAGCTGTTTAGCTTGTGGTTGATTGATCTTACGGACAGCTTGAGTAGCGATAATATTGGCCTGGTAGCCATCTTTTTCTGTGGTGCGTTGACCAACCACAAAATTCGGCTCTGCCTGAATGGCGGTAACCGCTATCATTTTGCCCTCGGCTGTAAAGACCTGGGTCATTCCGATTTTTTTGCCAATAAGTGATTTCATTGCTTCCTCGTCTGTTACCCGTGGGGTAGAAGTTGAAATTGGATATGAACAAAATTAAGGCCTAGAGCACATCTAACTTAACGGGTCAGATAGTAATCCAGACGGATCCTGTTACTGGTAGGGCGAGAAGGAATTGGCCAGAGAACTGGTTAATTAAATCTCTTGTTGTGAATATATCAAGTTTCGTGAACAGTGTCAAGAACTGATTATCCTATTCGATAGGTTAGTTATAATGATTGCTTATTTATGCGTTTTATAGGCTAACACCTCTTGACTTCTTAAGTTAAGTCTGTTAACGTGTCGGTTATTGTTTGTATATCCAAGGGATAGGCTTTCCAAAGTAATTTTGAACGCCCTCTCTCGGAGCTCTATCAGCAACAGAAGCGTCATGCTTTGAGTTTGGTAGTCCGAGGGAGGTCAGGAATGATCAAGCGACTGGAGCTGTTCCGGAGTGCTACGACCTATGGCGCGAACGTCATCGCCCGGTTCATTCCGGAAGAGACAGTTCCGCTCGAGGACGTCGTGCTCGTTGCCCAAGCCTTCGTGCGCAAGCACGGGGTCGGTGGTGACAACGGAAGGCGCCCAGACGGTCATGCTGGCGAGCAGAACGGTTTCGCCATCGACGCCGTCAACGGTATCGTTCTGGTCCTCTCGAAGTGCGAGGGACGGAGTAACCGGAACGCCTTACTTCTCAACCTGCAGCGGGCGTATCCCTACGTCTTTGAATGGGTCTAGGAGGGAGGACAATTAAACTGTTGCTGTGTCAGTGGCAAAACCAGCACCGCGCCCGCTGTGACCAGTTTGGTCCGGCGGGTTTTGTATTGTATAGAACGACTCTAATCTATAGGAAAATCGAGCTGATTTTCAGCTATGCCTAGAGAGTGGCCGTACTCAAGTACTGATTTCCAGGTAGATCTATCTTCATAGTCGAACTCAAACTGTCTACCTTTGAAAATAGCTCTTACCTGACAACCCTGCCAAAAGTGCATATACCAACCTTGTTTTATAGTCTGTGCTAATTTATCAATATCTTCTTGAGAAACCATAACCGTATACAGATGCCAGCGACCGGTTTGGTTCTCTGAATTACTGATTTCAACCCGCTTTATATCAAGATCATGAATAATCCGGTTATCTTCTAGACTTTCCTCAATTATTATACCTTTATACTCTTTATCCATTGCTACTCCTCAGACAGAATTTTGTTATAAAATTCGAACTTCCTACGTTGGTAATCTCTAAAACCAATCCCGGCGGATGAGAACTTGAGCTCTTCATATTCTTTGCGTAATAGTGCGTTATCTTGCTAGTAACCGTATGATTGGGCAGCGAATGTAGGTAGTTTTCTTCAATTGAAGTTAGCATATAGCGCTATCATACTAGTCGAATACCAATTTAACAAAAAAAGAAAGCTCCCAATGCTGCAATGCGGCAATGGGAGCCGTTATCAGTCTGCCACTGGCAAGCTTTGCAAGATCTTGCGATGCAGATCGATCGTCCATCGCACTGATCGACCAGGTGGAGTCGACAGGGTTACCACCTTGCGATCAGGCGGCAGAACTCGTCCAATACCTCGGAAGTCTTGCCAATCCCTGATGAATATATCGAGCGGATCTTCGACTACGCCGCGGGCTTTACTGGCAGCGTGGATGACAGTTCCTTCTCCGGTGAGGAGGCCGACATGCCCGACACCGTCTTGTGGGTCGGTTAACCAGTAGGGATGTCGTCCTCGGATGAAGATGACGTCTCCGGGGCGAATTTGCTGAAGCTGTCCGGGATCAAAGATGCCGCTATCAGTCATCGCTTGCCGCTGACTTACCGAATAGCGTGGTAGCTCGATACCTAGTTCACTATACGTCCACCAGGTGAGCGTTGAGCAGTCGACAACTCCTGGTGCTTCTTCAGGGAGCGCTCCCCGTCGATAAGTTGATTTACCGCAACAGGCGCGAGCCACTTGCACTGGATCAACTTCCACGAGCGAAAAACCCTCATCGATCAGAATAGCTAGTGCTTCTTCATCGGGAATCGGGAGATTCATCTCGGAGAAATCAACCGCGCAGCGATCTCCTGCACCACGCCAGATAACCAGATGATCTGGCGCGAACCGTTGTGTGAGTCTCATTCACTCTTCCTCTAGCAACCACAGCAGAGACAAAGCTGATTATACCTGAATGATCTGTATAATCAAAAAAGCCAACGGATTGTATGGCGCGTATCAGCAACCGCACTGTATGAAATTATTTATATCATCACATTTTGAAACGTTAATTGTATTTAACCTTTTTGAACTATAAGCCCACCGACATATTTAGCAAAATAAACTTTCAGATCCTGGTGATAAAAGAATGTCAGGAGCTACCAGCTATAATTTCTTTGTTACCATTAGCCCATTATCGAGTGCGGCGAGATAGTAACTCTTGACTCGGTGATCAGTCCGAGATTTAGGTAGATGGGTCCCCGTAACTCGTTGTAAATAATCATCCATCATGTGACCGTAGTCGTTAATATTGTCGGCCACAATTAAAGCACCCGATTTCATTTTTGGAATGAGTAGGTCTAAGTATTTGCCATAGTTTTCTTTATCGGCATCGAGAAAAACAAAGTCGATCTCGCCTTGATTCCAGTTCTCTAGGGCTTTACTTGCCTCGTCCTCGACAAGAGAGATATTCTGTAGCTTTGATTGGTCAAAAAAATTACGGGCAAGATCGGCCTTCTCTTTTAGTAGTTCAATTGTAGTCACTTTGCCGTTGTTTTGGGTTGCGCCATCGGCAAGGAAAAGAGTCGAATAACCAGCAGAAGTTCCAACCTCTACAACGTTCTTGGCGCTAGTAAGGATAACGAGATTCCGGAGGACCTGCGCGCTCTTTCGAGGCACTGACCATAACTTAATCGTTTCTCCTTTTTCTTTGCGTCCAAAGCTATGAGTATCTGTTCCAGCCCTGTATTCCCAAGAATTTTCAATCTCTTCTACCGTTTTAGTTGTCTTGCTAGTACTCGTATTTAGAGGCAAGACTGCTTGTTTAGGATCAAAAGCTACCTCAAGCCGCTCTAAGATAAGCTTAGCGATAAATAAAGCATCGATTTGGTCAATATCGTAGTTAGACATAATTAAGCAATCCGTTTCCAGTGTTGATGACCAGCACAGAATCTTTTGCAGGACTAAACTCCGGGTGAATATTCTTTAAGTGCTTCAATAAAGCTATACCACTCGCACCGCTGGGCTCAGCTGTCATACCAGCCTTTTGCATCTGACCCAAGGCATCACGAATATCATTATCCGATACGTTGTAAACACAATATTGATCGCGTTTGCGACCTTTTCGATCGATAGGTTCGTGGCGGGTTAAAGCTCTGCCTTCTTCCTCTAATTTCTCTGTATCAACCCAAATAGGGCCATAGAGCATAATAGCAATGGTATTAGGATTGCCAGAGCTCACCGGGACCACTTTAGTGGCTAGATTCTTATCTTCTACATAATCAATAATTTCGTTACAGAGAATGCCAGCGCCAAAAGGAACAATGACATAATCAGGTACGAAATCAAGCTGTTTCTCGATGGCCTCGATAATAATATTGACGTAGGCTGGCCGATTAAGCCCTTCAGTAATATCGATAAATTCACCGATGACAGCGTTATGCTCTCGAGCTAGCTGCTCAAGATCATCTGATCGATATACTTTCTTCGATAAATCGATTGGCACAATGGTGCAGGTCTGCTTGAGGTCTTCAATAATTGTACTTGCAGAAACAGTCCGGCCTTCAGTATCGGGACCAAATACTTTTTCTGAGAGATCCGGTGGTACGAAAGCTATGGCTCTCGCAACTTCTTTACCGGCTAGTTTATTTAGTTCTGAAACATAGTAACCCATTGCCTTCGCCGTATTGCCATAGGAAATAGAGCCGAAGGTAGTGGCGTTAGGCTCTTCTCTTCGCTCGAGCTGCTCAAATAATGGCCGAACCATCTCAAAAGCCAGACGATCTTTGAATGTATGGGTAGGATTCTTAGTCTCGTCTTTAATGAGAAGATGCTGCGCCCCGTAAATAGGCGAGTCAATCTTAATAATTGGCGTATTAGCTGCGGTTGGTAATTTCATATTATTTTTCCTTCGATTTATCCCAAACAGATACAAAGAAATCTGCATACTGTTGGCAAATAAGGGGTGATTTAATAACAATCGCCATCGGCTTTTTGCTCCAGACAAGGTTAATGACGCGATCCTTAAGAATAATCATACCGACGGGAATATCCTGATCGGTAAATCGAATTTGTAATTGAGGAACTGCCTTATAGGTATCCTTAACTACTTCTTTCACTTTGGTATTAACGATTGAGCGGTCATCAATACCTTTCTCGGTTAATTCTTTATGGAAGGTAAGTAAAAAGCTACCGAGCAGAGGATCATGATACTCAGTCTTAAATGCGAAAGACCAGTAATAATCACCTTTTTCTAGATCATTTTTAATGGAAAGAAACATATTTTCAAAGGAGTTTAGTCCTTTGTAGACACTAATCAATTTATTACCACCTGTATCGTAAATTTCATCCTCATTTTTCAAAGAATAAAAGGAACCTCGACCTAAGCCTTGTCGAGAGATCAGCCCTAGCTCAGTTAATCTAAGAAGGATTTGTTTAGCCGTCGGTCGGGGAATCTGAAGCCTATCTGATACCATGCCAACCGAAACGTGCTCTTCTTCATGAAAGAGAGCTAAGGTTTTTCGTTGATTGATAGATAGTTCATGGTTATTATTCATGCTTGTATCCGCTTATACTTGATTATAGCCAATTATATACAATAGTGAACACTCTGTCAAGCTCTTGGTGGCATATACTAAAAAAGTTCGAATCCAGTTTGGGTAGAACCGTTTTCGAACCTTAAAAATCAATGGCGGACAGCGTGGGAAAATTTACGAACAATAACTTGTGTGAATTTGATTCATTATCTAGTGCTCGTGGTGCAAAGATGCCAGGCAGTGCTATCTATTTCTTAAATTCTCTAGTCATTGTTCAGTTTGATATTAATCCTCGCCTCTAGCGGGACAGGAGCCACGTAGACGCCATATGCAGTTTTCTTATACGGCTCAGGATACCAGTCAAAGGTTATCGGCGGATAACCATAATCTATAAAATCCTGCTTTGTTGGCATCCAGCCTTGGCCGATCGGAGGAAGTTCGATTAAGCGTAAGCCGACTGGTAACTGTGAAATTCGATCACCATTGGGTAACTTATCCCAAAATGCTTGCTCTCTCTCGCAGGAATCATCATTGGCCAGTACTTCGCATATGGTTCCATGATAACCGATGACGGCCTGTGGTCGAACATTTATTTCGCTAGCTATTGGCAGTAGATAGTTAGCGCAGGAGCTGGCACATAAATCCTCGACAACGATTCTTGGCTTAAAGGGAAGAAGAAGCTCTGCGTTAGCGATTGCCTCATCAGTAACTCCGCCGCCAGACTTAACGATACGAACGAGTTCGACTGGTTCATTCAGTAGCTTTCTGAGCTGATCGGTGCTTGCCTCGTCACCGTTCCAGTTGCCCTGGAAGCGTAATATACCTGGCCCAACTCGCTTCCATTGAGCATCGTATTGCCTTCCAAAGCTTATACTTTTTGTTTCGTCGAGTGTCAGCAGCCTAATCTCGGTATAGGGGAAAGTTAATGGAAGTGCATATACTAAGGAAATTCCTAATAGCATGATGAAGCTCAGCCGTTGCCACCGTGGCATTCCTTTCCATCGTTCTGCGAATTTTCGTAAAGCTGATTTCATATAACAATTATAGTGAAATTATAGTTCTTTAACAGAAAGAAGCTCTTTTAAGTAAGAGGTTAGGGTGGTGAACCGAGTGGGAAAATTTACGAACAATAGATTGGGCGAATTTGGTTGAGTACCCTGAACTAGTGATGAAAGAATACCAAGAATTCGTAACTATTTTATAAACATTAAGAAAATGAAAAAACCACCTGATACTTCTAGGTGGCTTTTCCCAGCGCAATCGCCATACAGGCGCTCGCTGACTAGTTGTCGTTGTCCTGGTCGGACATCCGGGTGTCGATGGCTTTCAGGATGGCGTTGATGCGCGTCTGGTCGTGATCGACCGACACGCGCGCCTTGATGTGCTTCAGGACTGCCCGAATACCGGCTTCCCACGGCTCGCCGTCGCCGCCGTAATAGGCGTAGCACATACCAACCGTGTTGAAGTAGTAGCCGAACGGTTCGATGTCCGGGGTTTCCGGAACCGCTTCCAGCTTGATTACGAGCTCCTGGCCCTGCTCCCGCTCCTCGTTGATGTCGTAGTCGTCGATCGGCTCGCCGATTCCCTTGAAGGCCGTGTAGACCTTCAGCAGGGGAACGATCTTGCCTTCGCCGTCCGCGATCTGGATCTGGGTCAGCATGTTGAACGTGTAAGCCAGGTTCATCTGGTCATTCACTGACGGCGTGTTGTTCCATTCGAAGGTGATGGTGTTGTCCATTGTCCTTGGTACGGCCATAACGCTGGCTAGGGCGGCCCGATAGATCGTATGTTAGCGACACGGGCTTAGCTAAACAATAGACTATACCATATTAATGCTCCATTGTCAAGGGCTTAACAGGCTAGGTGAGTTCTATACTTAATGCGCCAGCCTAGATACAATACTGTGTCTAGAAA
>CAZQGJ010000012.1:0-17715 GCA_964592905.1 uncultured Candidatus Saccharibacteria bacterium
GCACCATCTTCGAGTCGCTCAAGATGAAAACGCAGCTCATCGGCGATTAAAGACTTGAGTAAATTATTCCGTTGAAAGTACTCGATCAGGGTACCGTAGCCACCATCTCGAGGTTTAGGCATCATCTCATAACCGAGAGACTGAATACGCTGTACCTGGGTTCGACCGGTCTGTTCGCCTCGAGTTAAGATCAAGGTTGCCGAGGTTTGAGTGCGCAAGGCTGTAACCAAGGCGTTCATCATCGACTTCAAGGCCTCATCAAGATCTAAAACGCTAGTCAGACGCTCGGCCAGCTCAGAGATAACCTCCTGAGGCTTATAGCTGCCGACAAAGAGATACTGGTCCGTCAACTTGGTAAGAACTGAACGTAACGGATCGAAACCGAGAGCGATCAAGATGGCGGCGAAGATATTGGAACCGATGGCAGAAAAATTGACATCAAAACTGCGATCGAAGATCGCCGTAATGATGTAGATGACGAAAACATAAATGGCCACCAAAACAGCGAAGAGAACCGAGTAGACTAGGGTTTTCTTAATAATTAAACGAATGTCAAACAGCTGATACACAACCATGGCGTATCCGGACGAGACAATAAAGGCAAAAGCGTAGGCAGTGCTGAGAAAAATTAGAGAATTATTATCGAAGACAACGACTAATAAAAAGCTACTAATAAAGATTAACACCGCACTCAAGATTATGCCTAACAAGAGATACTGAGCCTGTGCCTTGGCGATGCCCTTTGATGCGATTCTGAATTTATTAAGCCCATAGATACTCGAACCAATAAAGTACGCCGCGACTAAACCAAAAAGTCCTATCCCGATGCCCGGCACTGGGCTAGAATTTGTACCAACGCCAATGACACTCTCAAAGATGAAATTAGTCTGAGCTATTAACGAGATCGAGATGGTCAACAGCAATCCAAATAACAAATTCTTTGATTTAAAAATAGTATTAATACTGTAATTTCGCGTATAAATCGTAACAAAAACATAAAGACTATACGCATGGAAGATAGCTGCTGACATTTCGCTGCGTATCCAGAATAAACTGCTCCGCTCAGTCTCTGTAACTAATGTTTGACCATGGATAATTGCCCAAATCGCACTCATGACGCAGAAGAATAAAAAAGAGATGTGCAGAGAGCTCTTTTTATTTTTCAAATAAATATAAACACCGATTGCGAAATATAAAGCACCGACAAAGCCAGAAAAATATTGCATCTCTACTCGATCGAAACGTAAAAAATCAGCAAGGCGCGAGGGAAATTTATCACATAATAATTATAGCAGATCCTCAAAGAATCATTTGTTTAGCAAAAGAGGTTATATTTGCTCTTTGAGACGTTCTGACCATCGGTGCTATTGGACGACCTACTCTAAATAGGGCAAGTGGCCTAGAATGCACTCCCAAAGCCTCTTTAAGTAAAGGTACCATTGGAGGTATCTCAACCAAGGATGCCCAAATCGAGTGACAATATCCTAATGCGGTGAATTCGAGAAGAAGTAACTCTAAGACTATACCCACGAGTAACCAGTCTTGACGTAAATCCGTCTCTCCGGATATACATAATATAGCTGGCCCACTTTCAATTGATTCTTTCCAGAACGTTGACTCTCTCTGAACTGTCTCAGGGCTATTTAGCCAACGATCTACCGAACCAATAGTAGATAAACTAAGTGATCGTAATTGCATTTTTCTAGTAGTATTTTCATCTTCGACTGACGCAACAAAATGTTTCAGTTCTTCCCTCGAGGAATCTAACGCGAAAATCATACTCATTGCTTTAGCTGTCAGTTCACCGAGTCGATTAATTATCTTCTGATCTATTGCGGCAGTTAAATGTAATCCCGCGCTATGACAAAAAGCTAAATACTGACCTGTTACATCATTCACTCTTGACTCTATATCCTCTTTAGCGTAAGCACCTCGATCGTTATGTCTATTCAATATCTGCGAGCTCAAGCCCTTCTTCAAGCATTTATCTAGCTCGAAAGGTAAACTCGGTTGAATAGATTGTCCATCAAGCAGCTCTAGCTTTGCTAAATAAGTAGTTTCGTTAGTTGAAAATTCATTGAGATGCAATTTAAACGAATGGTCATTATCACGTAGAATCAGCATTAAATTTGCCAAGAAGCAGCCTACAGAAATAATAGATTGACGTTTCGTACTGTCGCTTACACTTGGGACGTTTGCCTCGTTAAGATATATCTCGATAAGCTGCTGTTCAATGTTATAGTGCACCTGCCAAGGCTGGGCATTGTGTGCGGATGGAGCTTTTGATGCGAGTACCAAATATTGCTCTAGCGTTGCTTGAGTAAGCATAAATTCATCCTTTATAATTTTCCAAAGATAATTTCCATTGATTTAATAAACCTGTCCTTGTGCAGTTCTCTAGCAGTTACTGACTCCGGTAGATGATAATCATTATCAAGAATTGACTCTAGATCAATCCTATATCTACCAGATAGTATTTTTCGGCCCGCAATTATTGAGCGAGCTATGTAGCTACCAACGACACCAGAGAGCATCGCAGCCGTACCTAGCTGTGGCCACGTTGGTAGCCTTGAGCCGACCATTTGTAATGAGTCTCGCATCGCAGGCACCACATCAGGACCAACGATACTGTTAGCAAATTTAACTTTCTCGACCTGCGTCAACTTTGCAGGTATGTTCTTATATTCATCTTCGTCTATCAAGCCATGTAAAATTTTTCTTTTAGGCTCTATATCGAATCTTTCGACGTCAATGATGACGTTGTCACCATTATCGGTTAGCATCACCACTGGTATACGGTGCTTTCGCGCAAAGAATCTACTGTGAATTTTCAGAGATATGTCATCCATCTCTTCAAAGAAAAGACTCAGTCTTTCACCGTCAATAAAGAAGAATTTATCGAATCCTTCTTTACTTAAATAGTTCTGATCATAGTTAAATGAGAGATATGGGTCAAGTTCTAGATTTTTATGCATTACGTTTACGATCTTACTGCTTCCAATGTTCACTAAACTGTCAAATATTCTATTCATATTCGTAAGAGAAAGAGTATCTCCATCGGCCAATGAATACCTTGTGGGACCACCGGTTAGCACTAGGGAATTTAAAATGTTAGAACCCACACTTAAACCCGCAATCCCAATCGTACTGTTCCTGAATTTTGCCTGCTCTTCATCGGATATCAAGTACCTGTTCCTAGAGGTTCGCAATCGACTATATAGAATCTGATTAGGAATAATGTAAGAGTAATCACTACGCCAGGGAAATTTTAATATACGAGCGTTCTGCCTATAGCTAGAGTCACTCAGCATATATTGACTGTATTTCTTAAACGATTTTTCAAACAATTCAGTACCCGTTGGAATAAATGGATGTTCAATTCGAAACAAATCTTCGACGCATTCTCGATAAATATCAACTGTGGGCTTATCTAGGCCAAATATTTTTGTGAGTCCTGTTTTCTGATATTGATCAATATGGGAGCTTAGACTTAAATGCACTCAACCCACCCATCGGTTCTTTATAGTGAATTTAAACATTTCATCATCCTTTGCTACGATATGTATTTGAGGTTCAGCCTTTTTACCTAATTCTTGATAAAGTCGATTGTATTCGCCGTTAAGTTTTTTTAATCCCTTAACAATATCCTTAGTAAGCTCATCTTGACCATCGACAACCAGGCGCCCACCTTGTTTATCGTTAGACTGAAGATAAAGATGTAGCGTTTGGTTTTGGTCCTGATCAAACTCTGTCGTCATATAGAACTTACCATTAAATATTTTCGCATACTTTACTTTCTCGAGAGTATATTTAATATTTTCAGGGAATATGTCGAGAGCATAAAAAGTAGTAGAGACATCGCTTCTAGAAGCGAGCAATAATATATGCTCCTTTTCTAGACGACAATCGATTAGGTTGTTATGAATTTCTTTGTGCTCACTTTGGAGTTGGTCGTGTTTCAGAATTATACCTATATCGTTAATCTGATATCGAATTAATGGCAACGCTCCATAATAAGTAAAGATCAAATAATTATCTACTTCTTCAAAGAATTTATACTCTGGATAATATTTCACAATGGTTGGAATTGTATTATTCTTACTAAAATTTAAAAAATTATTTCTAACACCGTTACTTGCCTTGGTTAAATATCTCCTGAATGTTATCGTCTCAGGCGTTTCGTGACCCATCATGCCAGCGTCAGCTGTGCCATATATTAAACAAACATTTAGTAAGGACTTGTTACCGATAAAATTAGACATAAGATAATCTCGCCACTGTTCGGAGATATTTTCACCCGCCAACACCACCTTCAAATTGAGCCTGGAAAAACGCTTTATCCCCATTAAATCCTTAGTGTGCAAGAGAGCATCTTTAACAAAGGGTGGATAACCCATTATTATCACCTGTTCATAGGATTGGCCAAGCTCGTTGAAGATTCTTGAGATTGCCGTCGCGTCCAAGCCGGGGGTTGTGATCGTAAGTCTATGCCCATCATCCTGTAAGGCTTGAAGCGCTTCGAGTGTATATGTACCCGCAATCCAATTACCCATCGCAAAAGCAATAATGATCAGTGTATTCTTTCGCAAAGTATCGAACTGTTCAAAGATTTGTCGATGCATCTCGGTAGATTCGTTGGAATTGTATGCGTTCCTTGGCCAAAAAAACGGCATTCCACTCGAACCTGAGCTCATTGAAATGATCTTGGGAGAAATTATATCTCCAGCTACCAGCATATCCTTAAAAGGATACTTAGTCAGATAATTATCTTTTGTGACTATCGGGACATGTTTAAAATCATCAACTGTACGAATCTTGGAATAGTTAACTCCATTGATCCTTAGGAAGTCTGAGTATGCCGGCACGCTCTGAGATGCTTTTTTAAACGAATTTAAAGCATTTTCAAATCCAATAGAATCGATAGTTCTCTTCTGAAAAATATTCATGGCAATGCTATTCTCTCGGACTGTGCACTTAATGAGTATGGTTGATGGTTAAGATCATCATACACAAATATAATAAAGTAAATAATAGTTAACCATGATAACAACGGCTTGTATAAAAAACTAGGCAACACTCTGGTTACATATGGCTCCACATAAGCGTGATCTACGTCATGCAGAATAAACGATGAAATATTTGTGACTCGATTGCTGACATGCTTAAAGGCATTTGAATTCAACGGATGAAGAACGTTGTCCTTTTCGCCAATAAAAATCCTTATCTCGGCAAAAATATTTCTAAATTGGGTTAATATGTCTTCTACACCACCTATCAATGTAAATCCATCCCGATAGAATAATGAAGGATAAAATAAACACAAAAATCTGAACCTTGGGTCGCCGGCACTTGCAAGCTTCATTGCCAACGTTGCTCCGTAGCTGGAGCCAAGGATATAGACCCTAGTATTGTTCTCGTCACCCAAAATCTTCAATAAATCAAAAATCTCGGTAATAATCGTAGATTCATCCACTGTCTTTATTGTATTTAATAGTTGAAATCTCGAATCGTTGCCTAGTAACAGCGAAAATGGGTTAGGCTGCTGTGATTTATCGAAATAATTAACCATCAATACATCCGCACCTAAGGCCGAGAATAGTTTAGCAATACCTGTATGCCAGCTCGAAAGGCCAAATATATTAGGGAAAATAATGACAAGGACTTTGCCTTTACCGTTGAAACTTATATTTTCATCGATTAGAAAGCTGTAAAGTTGATACATCGTGAGTAGCTTGGAATGAATAGACGCTGATTTCTCCGAACTCACTTGAAAGTAAGACTCTATTAACGCGATCGCTTTCTTCGACTGTTCATCTGACATATTAGTTCCGTCATGTTCTCTATGTCGATAAGCAGATTTCAAAAAAGGTAAAGAAGGCGATAATCGCACCATAAATCTAATGCAATTTATGACCGTAGCACACACACTCTTGAGTTTTAAAGAAAAATTATTAGATAAATTATCGCGATTATCAGTTAGTATTATGACTTTTGAAGCTTTAACCTGACGAGCTAAGATAGTAGTGACATACTTTTTCTGTTGCATTTTAGATACCTCGACCATCTAAGTGATGGCATATCTTCAACCTGTAAACGGGTAAAGATTTGTTTATACCAGAGAGAAGTCAACGTTGCAAGGATGGGTGACTGTTGTGCTAAGCTAGAAGGGTAATAAAAGCAGAGGGGAAAGCTTGAAAACGACGAATAAGCATTGGGCCTGGCGGGACGCACTGCTTTGGCTGGCTATTGTTCTAATCTTGTTAATCGGTAGCGGCCTTGGCTATGCGCCGTTAGCTAAAATTGCCCCTCTGATCATCGGCCTGATGACCGCCTTTGGAATTCTGTACTTCACGCTCGGCTACCAACGGCTCGGGCCACACCAAAGACAGCTCACCAAATACATCGCTGACACGGTCTTCATTGGACTGCTGCTCGTTAGCGCTCGGGATTACAGTCAGTTTTTCTTTATTCTGTTCTTTCTACCGATCGCCTCGGCAGCCATTGTGCTCAACGGTTTCAGCGCCGTCATCATCACAATAGTCGCCGTATTTTACCTTATTATCGGGCATTTTATGAACCTTCAGTTCTCTACAGGCTTTGCCGCCTATAGTCTCATCAACTACTTCGAGATAGTCGCGCTGCTCATCTTGGCCGTAGTCACTCGGCTCCTCGCTTTGCGCATTAAAAACGAAGAGTCGACCCGTCATTTCATGGAGGAAAAGATCCGTCAGGCCGATGAAAAGATGATCGATGTCCAGGCTCTCGAAGAGGAGTTTGTCTCGGTGACGGCGCATCAGCTAAACACGCCGCTCTCGATCATCAAGGGCTACTCTTCGATGTTAATTGACGGCGATGTCGGCCCACTCAACCCTGAGCAGACAGTCTACGTCAGCAAGATCAAAGATGGGGCGATCCGACTGGCTAAATTGGTCAACGATCTCCTAGATATTCATCATGTCCATCGCGGTTATACTATTGAAAAAAACGAGTGTTTTAATTTGGATCAGCTGGTCAAACAGGTGATAAATCAGTTGCAAGAAAAGATGCGGCAGCGCGGCCTCAGGCTTTCGTATCGACTTAATAGCCAGCAGGCGATCGATGTTTGTGGTAACTCTCTGCAGCTCGGTCAGGCCATCGGCAACATCCTCGATAACGCCATCAAATACTCGCACGCTCATGGTGAAGTCCGAATTCAGATCAACCTCAACCAAGTCGAAGGCCAACAGCTCGAGACGCAGATAGTAGTCGAGGACGATGGCGTTGGTATCCCCGAAGAAGAACAGGGGAGGATCTTTCAGCGCTTTTATCGGGCCGATAACAGCGTCGCCGTTGACCCTGATGGCACCGGACTCGGTCTCTATATCACCAAACGCATTATCGAGGCGCACGGCGGGGCAATTAGCTTCAGCTCTAAACTCGGTCAAGGCACGCGCTTTCAACTGACGCTACCGGCCCATCTCGCCAGTCCATACCCCAAGCAATCGATTTAACGCCAGTCGCTAAAGAACGCAAAGGATAGCATATGCCCAAAAAGATCCTCTTAGTCGATGACGAGCCGCCCATTATCGAGATGTACGGTCAAAAGTTGGCTCGAGGCGGCTATCAGGTGATTCCGGCTCGCAATGGTGAGGAGGCCCTCCGGCTAGCCCAATCCGAACAGCCAGATTTAATCCTGCTTGACCTGATTATGCCCAAGTTTAACGGCTTTGATGTCTTGCAAACCCTCAAAGCTGACAGTCGAACGGAGAAAATTCCGGTCATCCTCTTGAGCAATATCCCCAAATATACCAGTCAGGCTAAGGGCAAGGCCTTAGGCGCCCTCGATTACTTCTTTAAAGTCGATACCGTCCCAGCCGATCTTCTGAACTTAATTAATCAACGATTAGCCAATTAAAATCAAAACCCACGACTGCACCGAGCTGTGGGTTTTGGAAGTATAGGTGGGTTGATGGCACCGCCTATTGTAACAACTTACCGAGGACGGCCGTAATTATATGGAAGAAGAGGATTGCGAGCGTCACTGCTGCTATGCCATACAAAACGGCGCCGCGCAGCAAATTCTCTAGGCGACGGTCGTAGTAGCCATTCGCCTTGAAATACTTATTAAAGATTCGCAGAAACATCCGCTCAATAGCACAAATCGAGACAAGAGATACGAACAAAGCGATCAGCTCGCCCTCTAGAGACATCTTTACCACCTCTGCACGCTCTGCGTGCCCACCGGTCACTCCAACCAACTTGTTCCGTTAAGTAATTCTAGCCTAACCTGTTATGAATGTCAATACTGCCCATAGCTAGATGGGCTAGGTATTAAAAAACTACCGGCCACGTTCAGTAACCGGTAGTAAGGTGACCACACCTTCTTTGCTCATGATGTATGTCTGCCCTGATCGTTCAGAGCCCAGTATCAGAGAAGTTAGAAGGTTTGCTACCTCATGGTAGTCAGTAGAGGTGTGAAAAGATCCCTTGGTGAGCATCTCTCCGTAGCCAGCCGAGGCCGCCTCTTCGACTAACTTAATCTGTTGAGGCGTAACCATAGTCGGTACGCAGTAATGATTGGCCTTCAACCACTGATTATTGCTAGCCAGCTCACGGGTCCACGCCCGTAGCTCATGCTTGGCAGCAATATATGGCAAAAGGTAGTCATTATCCGATCGCAACGACCAGCGACTGCCCAAGGTGGCAAACCTCGGGTCGCCAGATCGGCGTAGATTATTTTCGAGCACCCGATACGCCTGCCTGACGTATCCAAGATTGAGTGCCCGATGGAGCTGCCAATCTTCCTCAGTTAAAGATGAGGCTGAGATCAACCGGGCAAAGCCGACAACGGCTACGATCACGTCCAGCACCGGGTGATCTAGCTGAATCTGCCGAAGCGTTGTTTCCCAAACAGCACCGTCAGCAACGTCACAGGCATATCCAAGCGGTCAGGCAGCCCCTGGGTTACTGCCAACCACGACCACCTCGGCCACCGTACTAAAGTTATCAGCGACAGCAGCCCCGAAGCCATTCGTTCCGCCGATCACTAAAACTTTCATCTTGTCTCCTAAAAAGAAAGATCCGCCCCTGTAGCTCAGGGGCGGATCGCAGCAACACTTGTGTCGCTAGGGTTTCGTGACCTCGAAGAACAACATTGGCCCGGTGAGATGAATCAGGTCATCTTCGACGTACCAGCCGAGCGTCTCCCGTAGGTCACCTAGGACCTCTGCTTCACTCTGAGGGTAGGCGTGTAACCCTTTGAAGAAGAGCGCCATCTCACGCTCTGAACGGAAGGTCCAGGTTAGCGGTACCTGCTCGCACACCCGTGGGGTGCCGAGAAAGGCCTCTTCACACAGAACTTTCAACCGGTCAACGCTGAGCCAGTTGGCCGCGTGCCCGGTCAAGCACTTTTTGGCGACCACTTCGTCGAAGTGTCGCTGCAGCGTTGAACCAAGTCCAACATCGGCAGCGATAAATCGACCTCCCGGCTTCAAGAGCCGAGCTACGTTAGCAAACAAGGCTTCGTGATTGGCGACATGATGAAGGCCGCCGAAGCTCGTTACTACGTCGATGGTTCCGGCCGGGATTTGATCAAAGATCGCTTCCTGGTCGGGAGACCCGATAACGGGCCAGACCGGGCCGGAGGGGTGGCACTGGCGGAGGAGGGAAGTCAGTTGAACTCGACTGGGATCAACGGCGTAAACCGTCTCCCTGGTCCACTTCAGTAACGACTTGGTCAGGAAGCCTGTACCGGCCGCTATATCAACTGCTACCTTACCACGCAGCTTTCCAGCTGCTACGCCGAACCAATTGGCCATCTCCTCCAGATCACCCTGGCGGGCGGCAGGAGAGAGTGCGAGAGCGATCTCATAGAGACGGCCTCGCTGGTCAAAGGCTTCGGTAACACCTTCTGCCTCTACCACCCGAGCGACCCGAGCAAGCTCCACCTCGAGCTGATCGGCATAACCGTCATCGAGCCGTTCATCGTATGACAAACCGGCGCACTGCCATTCTTCCATCTAGGTCAGCTCCCTGTAGTGTAGCTTCAGATTGTTAAACTTCATTACGCACCCTAAGCGTAATGAGCCACTATAGAATAAAATAAGCAAAATGTCAATAATCCAGACAGTAAATAGCGCATAATATTGACCATTAGCCTGTCTATAAGGTATATTTATGTAAAATAATTGTGTCTAATAGAAAGTCACTATGATAAAGATTTCTAAAGAATTAATGAAAAGTCTGAGTTTAACAGGCGCACAAGCCAGTGTTTACTTAGCCGCTCTAGAGCTTGGACAGGCTTCCATGCAGCAGTTAGCCCGTAAATCTGGCGTCAAGCGAACCAGTATTTATAACTTTATCGATGAGTTAAAAGAACGACACCTCATCATCGAAGTACGCAAGCACAAAAGAAGTGTTTATAGCGCTGTTCATCCAGATAAATTAATCGAGTTGGAGCAAGAACGCTTGAAGGAACTCAATAATATCCTGCCTGAGCTGATGGCGATTCAGAATTCTACACCCAATAAACCTCGAGTGACTTTTCATGAGGGTACTGAAGCCCTCAAAGAGATCTATGCCGACTTTATTAAAGAGGGGAAACCGATTATTGCCTGGAGTGAGTTCCAACAGAGCCACAACGTCACGGGCACTATGTTTGAGGAACAGGGAGAAAAGCGAGCTAAACGCAATATTCCAGTTCGATGGATTACCACCGACTCTCCCGAGGCGCGTGAATTTGCCAAGACAGATACACGGTTATTGCGCGAGACAAAATACGTCACCTCTGAACTCTTTAAGACGAAAATAGTTGTTTATGGAAACAAGGTAGCCTTACTGAGCTATCACGGCAACCCACCATTTGTTGTTCATATTGAGGACGCTGATATTGCCAACACGCTACGCGGCATCTGGGAAGAGCTATGGAAGCGATTATAGTCGTTAGTTGACAGGTTCGGCTTGGATCTGTATAGTATTCGAATACGCTCCGGGGAAGCGTATTCTCGCCACCAGTCACTCTTCGACCACGCACCTGACAACCAAAACGAGGTGCTGGGCAATCTCGCGGTCTACCGCACGAGGAAGCAAGATGAACGTTCAGTTCTTTGAAGAAGTCATTGAAGGTTGGGACACAATCGAAAGGGCATGGACAATCGGTCGACTCAAGGTTGCCGGAATGGTCCTAACGGATGAGAATGGTGTCGTCGTTCTCACGACTCTGGGTAATTCTCACCACGAAGTGCTTGAGTACGTGATGCGACACAAGCTACGCGTCGTCCGGCACGATAACGCCGGCGGTGGCTTTATTACGATCAGTCCAGCGGGCGAAATCTCGATCGATGGCGTATCAGCCACGCTCGGCGATAAACCGCTCCATGAGGCTCTCGTTCAACCGACCATCGACTACGTTCGCCAGAAACTCACCACATTAGGGCGGAACTAACCATCCCACCCTTGCTTACGAGCACCCGCACGACCTCAGTAGAGGAAACGGCGGGTTCTTTTTTTATTTCTGCGCAGTATCCCAGATCTCAAAGAACTGTTTTCTAGAGAAGTCGGCCAATGGACGCGACTTTAAAACAATCATATTCGTTGCATTCCCCTGAATCGTCTGGTAGCAGACCTCATCTCGCCAAATCCATTGCTCTACATTCTGACTGAACGGTTTTGAGGTATATCGATACTCAGTGATTGACCAACCGACCTCTTTAATAAACTCGTCAGCTTGTCGATGCTCAGGCAAGAGGCAGAGCAGACGGATGCCTCTCTTAATCTGTTGCTCCATATAGTTCTTATAAAATTCGGCGTCAAGCTTATACCAGCTATCGACACTACCGCTATCGTATAGTAGTAACTCATCGCCCTCTTTCGCGTTTTCCAAGAAATGCCGATACCATTCACGCATGGCTAAAGGGGTATCGTAAATCGTGACGAGAGGAACCTCAGAGGGAACGGACTGAAGATTAGTGAGGGCAGGAATTACTTCATCGAGACGAACTTTGACATCATCAACTAAAGCCAAGAGTTGACTCGGGGCTAACGCTTGGTAGCGCGACCGCTTACCGCTATGATGCACTTCTTTGATTAAGCCACGATCGAGTAAGGGCGGTAAAAGTAGATAGATAGCCTGACGGCTAGTCTTTAAGGTTCGAGCCACATCGGCAATTGTAGCCGGGCCAGCTTCTAGAAAGCTTAAATATAACCTGGCCTGATTACGCCCAATACCCAATCGGCTAAATGTTTCATAAATCAAAATATCATCTCTCATGAATCCTCCAAGTGTACATAATTTGTTGACATAAAGCGTGATTTAAACCTATAAAGCCATATTAAAT
This sequence comes from uncultured Candidatus Saccharibacteria bacterium, assembly GCA_964592905.1. Classification (GTDB taxonomy): domain Bacteria; phylum Patescibacteriota; class UBA1384; order CAYGGE01; family CAYGGE01; genus CAZQGJ01. Next base: position 12,315 of record CAZQGJ010000012.1, read on the forward strand.
GAAAAGCGAACGATTGACAAATATGAACTTTAAGGCTAAGATGGCACGTATCGGTCAGAGCAACGAGAGGAGATCTTACGGTATGGACGACTATGGCAGGTTCATCGGGAACTACATCGGCTACACCGATCAGCCTTGTGGCATGGAATACAAGCTCGGGCGTCAGCCAGCCTTGGAAGCACTCGGCCCTAAAGCCAACCAGCTTATTTTGGATTTCGGCTGTGGCCCAGCCGTCAACGGTCCAGAGCTCGGAGGCAAAGAATATGGTGCCGATGTGGTTGGAATCGATATTAGTGAAGAGGAGCTGGCTGTGGCACGTCAACGTGACCCCGATAGCATCTATCTTCATTACGATGGCCGCAATTTGGCCGAGGCGATTAAGGCAGAGTGCAGGGGACGCAAGTTGGATGGCATCATCGCCACCTTCTCGGTCTGCACTGTTCCAGACAAAAACCTGGGGCCGATTCTTCGCGAGATGCGTCAGATCCTCAAGCCGGGAGGTAGGCTCGTGATTGCAGAGCCAAATCTTGAGCAGGCGATGGGCGTGAAATATCACGATCTACACTACCATGCTCAGCCAGGAGCCAAAAGTGGCGATCATGTCACGGTCACCCTTGGCACCGGAGAGACGGCAACCACCCTCTATCACGACATCTATCGAACTCGGGCTGACTATCGACGCCTACTGTTGGCGGCCGGTTTCAGTCACGTCAAGATGTCGACGCCACGACCACGCAGCCGAAACCTATTCGCTTGGTGGAGAGCGGCCTTGACTCCGCCTTTCCTGATCATCGTGGCTGAATAGCAAACCCGTTCACTAGTAGTGAACTCGCTGACCGAGAACGGTCACTTTTTTAAATTGTTGGGATAGACGAAAAATTGCGGGGAGAGATAATAACCAATTCTAAGAATGAAAGCGTTGTATAATATTGCTATGGAAAATTCAAATCACGCTCTGACGATTGATGATGAGGGAACGCTTCCCGAAGAAAGTATTGAGGCTACAGAGCTAGATACAGCTCCCATCACTATGGAACCGCAGCTACTCGAACGATTGGGTCGACACCAGGAGAGCTATTGGAAGAATATGTTCCAAGTCTCCGGGAGATTGAATCAAATATTTCGACTCTATTGCGACAGACACCCTGAATTTCAACCCATCGTCAACAAATACGCCGGAAAAAAGAATCACCTTAATGGCCTACAATTCTATGCTGGCTTTCGAGCTGGTGAGTCGCATCCAGAAAAATGGGAAAGTTTCATCCCTGTGGCTGTCGCCTTAGAATCAGTCATGCTCTGGGCGTACGGACTCAATCAAATTGTAGATCGAAAAAAAGCGATCTGGGAAGTACCGGGCAAAATTGAACAAACCGCTCTCGAGCATGACCTTTTAATGTCGCTCTTGCTAACTATGTTAGAAGAGAGTAAATCAGCCCTGGGCAAGAGACACTCTGCGGTCTCTTCAAGAGTGATTCAGATGATCTCAAATATGAGCAAAGGCTTTTGGGTTGAACGAGAGCATCTGTCGCTGCACTTTAAAGAACTGGATCAAATATTACCTGAATGGAGCAAAAATTATACTTTGCGCAATCGACTGATCGATCAAGTTTACGACGATAGTCCATTGGTTGGTTATTACGTGGCCACAGGCGATGAGTCAATATTCTCTGATCATGATAAATTTTTCACAGATCGGCGGACTTTTTCGGATGCCGGGCAAACTATCAACGATCTCAGCGATGTTCTAACTGGAACAGTAGACAGTCAAGTCAAGGTCTATCAAGACGCTTTCGCCGATTTGCGTAACGGATACATTACCTATCCCATCTGGAGACTGCGAGACAAGCCAGAAATACAACAAGCCTTTCAAAAACCAGAATTGACCCTAGACCCAGAGTGGCAAAAAATGATGGGGCAGGCAGTGGAAGAGAGTGGTATTGCAGCAGAGACTCGAGCTATGGGCCTCGAGGCATGGGCAAATCATACTCATTTTTGGCGCGAGAGACTAGGATCGGACGATCTATTGTTGATTGCGACATATTCTCAGCTTGGCTACAATAAATACTTTAAAAAATGCGGGCTGACAAAATAATCTCGTCGGATACGGCAACGAAACAACTACCGATGATCCTTAACGGTCCCTATGGTCTTGACTAAATAAAGTAAAAAACGTAGAATATACAGTTGTCTTAGGACAACGTTACTCTGTTGCATCGGCCAGAGGCCAAGAGGGGTAAGATGTTTCGGAAAAATCAGAGAGGTCTGGCAATCCTGACCCTACTCTTGGCGCTGATCGTGGCCGGAGTAGTGTACCTTTTTCGCAAGGATCCGCCCGTCATCCATCGTCGCGCATCGGACCTCAGTATGAGATTTGGTCACGGCGTCTGGATTGTCGATTTGCGCTCGACTGAGCGTGGGGATCTGAAAAGAATGGTCAAAAAGGCGCAAGACCATCGTCTCACCCACGTCCTGATCAAGACGGGGAGCGGCGATCACTGGTACCGCGGCAACCGGAAACCCGATGTCGTTAAGGCCATCCAAGCCTTTCATGCCGGAGGCATTCGAGTCTTCGGTTGGAACTACATCCACGGTCGCTGGCCTACTGCCGAGGCTTTGATGGCAAAAGAGGTCTTAGCGACAGATGTTGACGGCTTAGTCTTCGACATCGAGGCTGAGTTCTCTCGAGTCCCAGAGTCAAACAGGCGTCACAATGCCGAGATCATCATGTCTCAGACGCGGCGAGACCGCGATCTGAACTATCCCGGCAAGATTCTGGGCTACTCAACGTTCTGTCGTATCGACGAACCGCGAGTCAAGTGGCGCTGGAAACTTCCTCTAGATATCTGCGGAACATACATGGATTACGCCATGCCGCAGGCTTATTGGAAGGACTGGCGAGGCTGGACACCGGAAAAAACGTTGGGAGAGATGAGTCGCCAATGGGCTAAGATGGAAAGGGACTGGACCAAGGCTGGCCGACGCCAAGCTGTTCGTCCAATCATCCCTACGGGACATGCCTACAGCCGCGGCCGGCGCGATGTCAAGCATATCCCACACCAGGAAGTATCACGCTTTCTGAAAATCGCCAACCGCTACGGTGGATCCAATTGGTGGCGGTGGGATTATATGGATGAAGATCATTGGGCAGCCATTAAAGCAGCCGCCATTCATCATGTTCCCATCTACAGGCCAATCAGACCGACTGGGCCAGAATGGTGGGTAGTGACCTGGGCAAAACAGGTGGTGCGGGTCTGGACAATGCTCTTCATACTCGCGATGCTCTGGTCGAGGTTTCGCCTCGGCTATCGTCGCTGGGATGAGTGCCTCCTATACGCCTTCATCGCCCCTGTATTGATCCTGTACTGGCTTGGCACCTGGACTGGACACTACATCAGACAGATCGCTACCTCACGAAGACTCGCGTAGCATCGGCGATCTTCGTCGACCAACAGGAGGAGGACTTTCGACATCCAAAACGAGCAGGGCCTCGGACTATCTAGTCCGAGGCCCTTTGCCTATCACTATTGGAGCGCTAAATCGGAGCCCGGAGGGATTAACAAGGTATTCACCGGGGCGCTCACTCATTCAAGCCCGTTCGACTCCCTCCGAATAGATTTAATTTGTACGATCGTTTAGATTATCCAGAATTAACACTCAAAAAAGGCCGAGAACTCCTGATCTATTTGAACGATTAGTATATTACTTAACTATCTACTACTGAATTATCTCAAATTAGTATCAATTAGTAGATCCACGATCTTTACACCTACTACTAACTTATGTAAAATTAGTAGTAATTAGTAGTAAAAGGGTAAATATGATAGAAAAACCACCTGCCTGGAAGAAATCCTTCTCTAGTGATTTATTTCAGAAAGCGTTACAGTCAGAATCACTTCAGAATCTCATCAAGAAAGCAGATAAAGAATACGCCTACTGGAGTAAATTTAAGCATTACCCGGTGACTGATGAGTTTAACATTAATGAGGCGTGGGCTTTTTTGAAGTTTACTAGGTTCTCCAATCGAGAGGTAACGCTAATAAAAACAGAGAGGGGTGAATCTTTCTCATTCACTACTACGAAAACTATGTATCAAAGACTAAGCTACATTGACTCAAATACAAGTGGCTTTATCAGGAGCGCATGGGCTAAACCCACAGAATTACAGAAAAATCAACTTATTATCAGCAGCTTATCAGAAGAAGCGATTGCTTCTAGCCAGATTGAGGGCGCAAATACATCTCGAAAAATCGCAAAAGAGATGATTCTGACCCAAAGAAAGCCGAGAACGAGAAGTGAGCAAATGATTATCAATAACTATCAAGTTATGCAGCGTCTCTTAGAATGGAAAGACTTAGATTTAAGCATTGATATTCTACTTGAGCTACAGCAAAACATCACCTCGAACACGCTTGATGACGCAAATGATTCAGGGCGCCTAAGAGATTCAAGCGACGACGAAAATAACCCGATTAAGGTAGTTGACAGTCTTACTGGCGAGACAGTCTACGATCCGCCTAAAAGTGAGCTCGTTAAGATCGAACTTGAGAGCCTCATAAGGTATGCAAATACAGAAGAAAATGAGGAAAATTTTATACATCCTGTTATTAAAGCTTCAATTCTTCATTTCTGGTTAGCATATCTTCATCCATTCGTTGACGGGAATGGACGAACTGCGAGAGCTCTATTCTATTGGTATTTGCTCAAGAGAAATTATTGGATGTTCCAATACTTATCTGTCTCAAGAGTTATTCGTTCATCGAAGAAGCGTTACGACAATGCTTACCTCTATAGCGAGATAGATGACAACGACCTAACCTACTTCTTACAGTATAAACTTAAAGTTATCATTCAGGCAATTGAAGACTTTGCTAGCCACTACAAGAAAAAAATGGAGAAAGAAAAACGAATCAAAGGATTCTCTTCCTTATTAAGCAAGATGAACGAAAGACAGATTGAAGCGCTCTACTATCTCCATACGCATCCGCAGAAAACTATCGATATTAGCTCACACAAAGCTCGACATCTGATCGCCTATCAAACAGCAAGAACAGATTTAATAAAGTTAGCTGAAAAAGGCTATATTTCACAGATGGTAAATGGGAAAAAGTATGAATACGTACCCAATGTTAATGTTATTAAAAATTTATTCTCAACGAATGAATCAAAAATATCCTGAATCAACAGGTTAAAATCGTTAAGCAGCCCGGAGGGGTTAACAAGGTGTTCACCGGGGCGCTCACTAATTCGCGCCCGTTCGACTCCCTTCGAATAGATTCAACCAGACTAAAAACGCCCACCTAACGGTGAGCGCTTTTAGTCTGGCAGCCCGGAGGGGTTAACAAGGTATTCACCGGGGCGCTCACTAATTCGCGCCCGTTCGACTCCCTTCGAATAGATTCAA
>CAZQGJ010000012.1:17815-19835 GCA_964592905.1 uncultured Candidatus Saccharibacteria bacterium
TTCACCGGGGCGCTCACTAATTCGCGCCCGTTCGACTCCCTTCGAATAGATTCAACCAGACTAAAAACGCCCACCTAACGGTGAGCGCTTTTAGTCTGGCAGCCCGGAGGGGAGTCGAACCCCTGATCTTCAGGATGAGAACCTGATGTCCTGGGCCACTAGACGACCGGGCCACATCGATATTTTAACCTGTTAAGGTGATAAAATCAAGGCCAAATCTGGTTGCCAGCCGGATCCTCGATAATGATGGCGTTGGTTGGGCAACTTTTAGCCGCCTCGAGCAATGCCTCGACCGTCGCACCGTCAGCATCGGTAATGATGGCAATGCCATCATTATCTAATTGAAAGATTTCCGGCGCCAATGCGACACAAGAGGCCGCCCCGATACAGAGGTCTCGGTCAACCCTAATTCGATAACCATCGGCTCGCGCCGCAAAATCCTCATCACCAAAGGTACCAGGTAATCGCGGGGCAGTCGGCTGATCGGTTAAGAGCGGGGACTGGTAGCTCAGCTGTTGATCAGGTTTGGGCGGAGCGATTGGCGCAGATTCAGCAGATTCAATAGATCCACTAGGCTCAGTTAGTTCAGATTCGGTCTTTGGCAGACCAAAAACATCATCATCAAACGGTACAAATGGATCAGTGGACATAGCGGACTTCCTTGATTAGTTCTGGTTCGGCGTCACGCAACATCTTCTCAATCCCCAGTTGAAAAGTAAAGGCCGACATGGCACAGCCGTTACAGGCTCCTAATACTCGTAGCGTCACCCCGCTTGGATCGATACTGACTAGCTCGGCGCCACCACCATGGGCATTTAAAGTAGGCGCATAACGAGCCATCGCTTTATCAAAGGCGGCCTGTATGAGCTCTTGTCTTTTTGTTTCTAACATTTCGATACCGATACTTTATCTGTTAACCGTAATACTTTTCGTAATAAAAGCGAATTAGCTGCTCGACTTCGGGCAGACAGCTCGGGTCACCGGTTCCTACCTTAGTTTTGGCCTGTACTGCCTCGAGATCGTGAGCACCATCGAGTACTGCCTCTTCGATATCGTGGTCAGTAATATTCAGTACCTTGTCAATCACCTTGGCACCAGCGATGACCACACGATCGGGCTGGTTAGTCCGCTTGAAATAGTCGTTGATCGCTTTGCGTAAGGCCTTATCACCTAAGACTGAGCAGTGGACCTTGCGAGTCGGCAGGCCGTCGAGCCTGACCATAATATCCTGCGGGCGGAGCGCCTGGGCTTCGGCTAGAGTCATACCTTCGCCCTCGGTCACCATGACGCTCATCATGCTGGTCGAGGCAATGGCGCTACCACAACCAAAAGTCTGCCACTTCATCTCGGTAATCCGCTCAGTTTTAGAGTTAACTTTAATCCAGATCTTCATCATATCGCCACAGGCGGGGGAACCAACCATACCTATTCCATCAAAGTCAGTCGCATCAGGTAACTCGAGCAGTAAATTACGAGGATTAAAGAAATGATCCTTGACTATATCGGAATAAACCCAGCTCTGCCCGGCCTGATCAACGATCTCGGCCTGACTCCGCTTTTCGACCTTGGCATAGTTCATATCGTTCGCCATCTTAACTCCTTATTCTCGGGATTTATTCTGTGCCGACGCGAGCGTTGTGGCTGTCTCGGCTGTCGTCTCAATCGCAGGTGCTGGTTTAGACGCAGAAGTAGGCGCAGCCTGCCAGTGCGGTAATCGCTCACCGACGAACGCTTCAGGGGCCGAGAGCTGATTCGACTGGCTATCGAGCTCCATGCGAACCGGCGAGATTCGTCGCAACTTCTCAACTAAGGGAACTAGATGTTCCAGAGTGTACTCCAAATCAGTCCGACTGGTTCGCTTACCGAGGCTAAAACGAATCGAGCTATGAGCAAACTCGTAGGGAACACCGAGCGCCAAGATCACATGCGAAGGATCGAGTGTCGCCGAGTCACAGGCCGATCCGGTGGCACAGGCGATACCGACCTCATCAAGATAGAGAATAAGCGCCTCGCCCTCGAT
>CAZQGJ010000013.1:0-16723 GCA_964592905.1 uncultured Candidatus Saccharibacteria bacterium
CTCTGAACCAGCTGTCTAGCCTGTCGTTTCCAGAGATTGCGTCTAGTGGCTAGGCGCCAGGCCTTTTTGCTGACGATGACCGTCAGCCGCGTCTCACCCCGACGATTAGCCAGACCACGCACCTGTACGACGGTGGCCTTAACCAAACGACCGAGCTTTTGCACCTTGGCAATTTGGCTCGATCGATTAAGACGGTAGGCGGTGGCCAGCATTTAAACCGTTCTAGTAACGGTCAGGCGAGCCCGACCGCGTAAGCGGCGGCGAGCTAAAACTAACCGACCCTTAAGACTGGCCATTCGGGCTAGAAAGCCATGGACCTTGAGTCGGCGACGCTTATTTTTTTGTAAAGTTCTTTTCATAAATAACTCCGTGCCACGACTATACCTGATTTCTGGCTACCTGACAAGAGTGGGGAGCGGGTTAGTTTGGGATAAACTCGATTCGCCAGTGTCTAACTCAAAACGACTGTGGATTACTCCTATCGGGCTGTGGATTTCTTTCTTTGGGCTGTGGATTAATACTCGCTTTAGTGGAGTAGTCAGAGTAAGCTGTGGGCTGGGACAGTTTTAAATTGATTTAATTTGACAAGTTGGGGATAATTTGGAACGATACCTGGTATCAGAGAAGGAGTGTTTTTGAATCCCGAGCAGCTATGGCAATCAGTTATGAAAGAGTTAGAGATCAGCCTCTCAACGGCTAACTTTAAGACTTGGTTCAAAGATACTTCTATCGCCGAAGATACGGGCGAAACTATCTCGGTCGGCGTACCTAATCACTTTGTTCTCGATTGGATTCGTAAAAACTTCCACAAAAACATCGCCGAGAGCCTGCGACGCAGTCGGCCAACTTTGCGAGATATTCGCTACATCGTTTGCAAACCTAAGCCGAGCCTGACCCTCAGCCTCCCCGATATGAAACCGAGCTACGTTAAAACCGAACCAAAGTCTAGCCCAGTTTTAACAGTGCAGCGCCAAACCCTGGACTACACCGCAGTCGAACCAATCCAACTCGGCAACGCTACCTATCAAAGATCTAGTCAAGAAACAGGCCTCGAAGAGCGGGGCGAGACCGATTCCAGTCTAGATAACACCGATACTCAAAACCAAGTTCGATCTAAACTAGACCGAACAGAATACGATAGAATGGGATCAGAACCAGGTCGTAACTCCGCTACGATCGCTCAACCGGTCAATGCGCGACCTTGGTCTAAGCCGGGCGAACTTGCCAAAAACGCCGGCCAAGCTCAGCTCCTAGACGAAACCGGTTTAGCCGCTAGTCAAAACCAGACTCCGCTTGACCCTAACTATACCTTCGAGAACTTTATCGTTGGCGGCAGCAACCGCTTAGCCCATAGCGCAGCCATGGCCGCCGCTAATCAGCCGGGGACTAAATATAACCCACTCTTCTTTTATGGTGGGGTCGGTTTAGGTAAGACCCATCTGGCTCAAGCGATTGGCAATCAAATCCGCAAAACTAACCCGCACTTCATAATTACCTATGTTAGCTGTGAGGTCTTTATTAACGACTTTATCGAGTCTGTTCGCTACAACCGAGGCATCGACAGCTTCAAAAAGCGCTACCGCAGTAGCGACCTCTTAATTATTGACGATATCCAATTTATGTCCGGCAAAGAGAAGACCCAAGATGAGTTCTTTCACACCTTTAACGCCTTGCATCAGGCTAAAAAACAGATCGTCTTGACCGCCGACAAAGAGCCTCAAGATATCCCAGCTCTCGAAGAACGCTTAATTAGTCGTTTTAGTTGGGGTATGGTTGCCGATATTCAGCCGCCCGATTTTGAAACTAGGGTGGCGATCCTCGAAACTAAAGCTCAGGAGTTAGGTTACCAAATCGGCCGATCGGCGATTACTACCTTGGCCGAATTGATCCGTTCTAATATCCGCGAGCTCGAGGGTGCCTTGCGCCGAACCGCCAGTCTAGCCGAACTCGAGAATCGCGAAGTCACCCCAGAGTTCGTCACCAAGATCTTTGAAAGCTATATCGAGCGCAGTAGCCACACCATCAGCTCTCAACGCATCATTCAATTAGTGGCTGAGCACTTCGAAATTAAACAAGAAGAGGTGATTGGCTCTCGTCGCTACAAAGAGCTGGTTTATCCTCGACAGCTTATTATGTACCTGATGCGACACGAACTATCTTATTCTTACCCCAAGATCGGTCAAGAGTTAGGTGGTAAAGACCACACCACGATTATGCACGGAGTCGAGAAGATCGAAAAAGAGATCGCCCGCAATAGCTCGATTCAGTCCGACTTAAACAAGATTAAAGAAAAACTTCATAATCGACCTGGTAATGTGTAGCTATGAAAGATATCAACCAGTCACTAGCCAGACTCACCAAGCACGGACAGAACGGTGATATTTTCTGGTCGGCTCGAGACTTGATGAGAGTATTAAATTACGCAAAATGGGAAAATTTCGAAAATATTATCAATAAAGCAAAAATAGCTTGCCAGAACAGTGGGCAGTCTGTGGAAAACCATTTTCCTGAAGTCAGGAAAATGGTTTTAATTGGCCACAGCGCTAACAGTAACGCCCGTTATATAGAAGATTACAACTTAACAAAATATGCCTGTTACTTAATTACTCAGAACGGCGATCCACATAACCCGACTATTGCTCAAGCTCAAACTTATTTCGCAATTCAAACACACCGACAAGAGGTGAGCGATAGTAATAATGTCGAAATGCAGCGTATTCAGTACTACGACAGACTCAAAATTTCTCGCCAACAGCTGAACAAGACGGCCGAAAAAGGTGGGGTTACTAACCCTGATCACCTCCAAAGTTTGGGCATCATCGGACTATACGGCCAATCACCAGTAGAGCTAAAAGTGACTAAGAATCTTGGTCAAGACGATCTATACGATAGAATCGACCGAGTCGAACTGGCGGCTAATAACTTCATCACGACTCAAACTGAAGAGATAGTTACCAGAAAAGGGATAACTGGCCAAGGAAGGATCAATGAAACTCATCTCAAGGTTGGTCAGAAAACACGCAAAACCATCCTCGAACTAGGTGGAACGCCACCTGAGTTATTACCCACAGTCGAACATATCGACAAAGTAAAGCAACGCCAGATCGGCCCGCCGCCTGTGGTTAATCAACTAGAAAACCCGGAATAACTTTGGGACAACTCTCGAGTTTTACCCATACCACCAAACGCCTGGGCAAAACATCGCAGAACTACCGGCTTTTCCCCCGTTTTATCCGCCAACACTGCAGGCCTTTATCCACCCCATCTAACAGGTATCAGTCCACATATTCACAGCGCTTATTATCATTATTATTACCTTTATTTATATAACAATAGATAATAAACAAAGAGGTCAAGATGTCGAAAACCCCTAGTCTCAAACTCGATCGAAGTAGTCTACTCAAAGCGATTAATCTAACTAGTCGTTTAGCTAGCAACCGTCCGGCTCTCCCAGCCCTGAGTTTCCTACTATTCGAGGCTGTAGACTCGAAGCTGATCATTTACGCTACCAATCTTGAGCAATCAACCAAAGTCGAGCTAGAGGCTCAAATAGAGGCTAACTATCGCTTCACTTTGCCAGGCCGATTATTTAACGAATATCTTAATTCGATCAACTCGATCGAGCTCGAACTTCGTCTGATTAACCCAACCACGATTGAGTGTCTAACCGAAAACGGCCGCGTCGAGTTTCGTGGTCTTGATCCAGACGAGTATCCGCAACCGAGCTTTACCCAAGATAAGCCGTTACTCTCCTTACCGGCTAGCGAGTGGAAACAGGCCTTCTCTTTGGTGGTATATGCCACCGCTCTCGATGACACTCGACCAACCTTGGCCGGTGTCTTTATCTTGGTGAGTAACGACGAGCTGGTAATTGCCGCGACCGATAGCTACCGATTAGCGGAAAAGATTATTAAACTTAAAACTCCGCTTAAACTTAGCAACCCGCAAAAGTTAATTATTCCTAAAGAAAGTATCAGCGAACTTGTTCGGCTTCTGTCCGATCAGTCTGGGGATACTTCGGTATTTGTTGGGGATAACTCTATCGAGTGGCAGGTTGACGGGCTGCGGTTTAGCTCCCGTTTAATCGATGGTAACTATCCCGACTATCGGGCGATTATCCCTACCGAACATCAGACCCGACTAACTGTTAATACGGCCGACTGCTTAGCGGCTCTCAAGACCACTCAGCTATTTGCTCGCGAAGTCGGTAATACGGTTAAACTGACAGCCGAACCAGATAACGGACTGACGATCGAATCGGTCGCCGATCAGCGTGGCCAGGCTCTTCAAAAGTTGACTGCCATTACCGAGGGGCAGCCGATGCAGGCCAGCTTTAACGTTAAGTATCTCCTCGACGCTCTTTCGGTTATGTCGGCCGATAATCTCTTTTTCGAAAACCAAGCGGCGGATCGACCGTTAGTTATTCGCGAAACCAACTTGACCGGCTATTTAGCCCTGGTCATGCCGCTCAGATTGGATTGAGAGTCAGTAGGATAAGTTGTTAATCGAATTGCAGTTACGGGATTTTCGTAACCATCACCAGTTGAGGCTCGAACTGGGTCAGGTGACGGCCTTGATTGGCCCTAATGGCTCGGGTAAAACCAATATTCTCGAGGCGATTCACTACCTCGCCTTGGCCCGAAGCTTTAGAACTCATCAAGATCACGAGGCGATCAACTTCTTAACCGATCAGGCCTCGATCAAGGGTCAGCTTTCTAATGTGACCGAACTGATGGTCGCCCTGGTTCGCGAAGGCAAGGTGCGTAAACAGGTTAATATTAACGGGGTTGGCCGCCGGCCATATCAACTAATTGGTCAGTTGGCGGTAGTTAGCTTTTTACCTGAATCGCTACTAATGATTAGCGGTTCACCTCAGTTGAGGCGACAGTGGCTAGATCTGTTATTGATTCAAATTGACCCAGATTATGCCCGCTCACTGGTTAAACTGCAGAAGCTGCTTCGGCAAAAAAATCGACTACTCAAAGTGCTTAACCAGGCCGATGAGTACAGTCAGGTTGCCGATTCAGAGCTCGAAACCTGGAACCAACAGTTAGCCGAAGTCATGGCCCCAATTGTGGTGGCTAGGCTCGAACTACTGCGCTCGGTTCAAAGCCGATTAACCGAGAGCTACAACCAGATTGCCGAGGGTCAAGAACAGCTCGAACTCCGTTACCTTTCGGGCTGTCTGTCGCAAAGCGAGGGAGCCAGGCTGGCTCAGGCCGACCCTAGTCAACAACCAACCGAGACGGAGTACTGGCGAGAGATTTTATCCACAAGATTTACCCAGTCAAAGAGTCGAGAGATTCGAGCCGGTTTAACTCTCTACGGGCCACAGCGTGACGATTGGCAGATTCTAATCGGCGGACAGCCGTTTGAACAGGTTGGTTCGCGGGGTGAAACCCGGAGTCTAATCCTAGCCCTCAAGTCGATCGAGGCCGAAGTAATCGCCACCCAAGTCAATCCAGTCAGCCTAGTCTTCTTGCTTGATGATGTTTATTCCGAACTCGATCAATCGAGACGGGCGGCGCTCGAACGAATTATCGGCCAACATCAGGCTATTATTACTACGACCGACCTTGAACATCTCGCCCCAGAACTCCAACGGTTGGCTAGCTGTTACCGAGTCGAAACTGACTCAAAGCTGAACAAACTGACGATTGAAAAACTGAAGACTGAAAACCTGGGCGGCACTAAAACATCCCCAACCGAACCGCCAGTGGAGTCGCTCTAATGTTTCAGTCGATTCAGCCGCGCCAGTTTAGTCAACAGGTCAGATTAGCCGCGATATTGAGTTTGATTAATCGAGCGATCGAGAGGGGAGTCTGGCCCAAGGCTAAAGCCTGTCACGCCAGTAGCTTGATCGATAAGACGATTCGATTGCAAGTCTACGATCGAGTTACCCTGGTCTTAATCAAGAGTAACGAAGCTAATTACCTCGGCTATCTCAACGATTGGCTCGAGGCGAATTGGCCAGTTAGCTTAGGCTCTCGACCAGAGATAGTGAAGCTCCAACTTCGACTTGGCTCGCCTCAGCCGATGTCAGCTGAGGCCAACACCGATTGAACCTAAGTACCGGCCGATAGGCCGCCGTAGAGGGCGCGCGGTAGTTCGTAAACACCGGTCAAGATAGTTTCTCCGTCGCTCTCGGGCCAGGTGGTCTGAATGCGCTTAAGTGTCGAGGGGGATAAGTATTTAAAGCTCGGCACGAATATCTGTAACGGTCGGTTTGGCTGTCCGGCCTCAATCTTTTCTGGTAAATCCATCCAGTCGTTGATGGCTTGGTCAAAAGCCGCCCGAACAACTGTGGTATCGGCCTGGCACTCGATTGCCCAGTGGTCGATCAGCTCTTGCCTGACGATTAAGTAGCGGTCGAGTGGCTCGCCCCCAACTTGAGCCAAGGAGTAGTTGGTGATGAATCGGTGGCTAAAGTTGCTATCGATCAGAGAGTCCGGATCAAAGCCGGTGGTCAGTTCGGGGGCATAATATCCGGCTAGGGCATTAAACTCACCGTTTAACGATTCGCCGAGGCGCGCGATCGTGGCCTGCACCAGTGCCGACTGTAAATCTCCGCCCGTCAGCTCTAAGAGGGGATGGTTTTGGCTAGTTATTGATCGAGACGACTGAGACGATGGATCTGTCGAACTGGCCGTGTCCTCTGTTGGAGCATCTTCTTGAATGACGGTATCTGATTCGCCACCCTGGCCAGAGGCCGCCCCGGTTAAGATCTCCTCATTAGCTTGGCTACTCAATAGAGCTGCTAGCTCGGGATCGAGTGGCTCGAGCTCGTAGCCGCCAATTGTCACCGCCTGATTATTGGTGGCGCCGTTAGACAGAGATTCATTGTCCGTGGTCAGTAGGTCCTCTTCGGGCAGAGCGGGCGAGCTTTCGGTGACCCCGGGAGACCCGCTCTCGACTGCCAACCAGATATCGGCCAAGGCCAGACCGCTATCTGGGCTGAGGGTCATCATCTGAGCCACCCGGTCGGCGCCAACCCTGATTCTCTCTTCGAGACTAGTCAGCTCTTGACTGGCCGACTGCTTTCGGCCAAGTTCGAGCAAGCGCAAGGTAGTGCCGGCCGGCCAGGCTACCGCCTGATCTAGTTCGTTAATAATGTCGCCATCAAAGCTGTCAAACAGGTTAGTTTTTTTACTTTTCAAAAGATAGTCGAGATACTCCGGCTCGTATTCAGTCGCCTGTGCCAGTAGCTCGATGCCTCGGTCGAGCAGACTCTCTTCGGTCTGTTGTTTTTCAATTAGACTGAGGCCGCTAAAGCCGAGCCGTGAGCGGACAACCTGTCGATTAACTGATTGGCGCTGGCTCGGTTTAGTTAGATAGCTGGTTAATTCGGCCGTTGTGGGTATATCGTTCCCACCGTTAGTCAGGCCTAAGAGGGGAGCGTTAGGCACCAAGTTTAAACGGCTGACCGCTCGGTCAAAGGCTGCCTGCCCAATCTTTAAAGCGCTTGAATTGAGCCCATCAATATTGCCGGTAGTGAAAGCGTTAATGATATCGAGTTGGGGGAGGGGACGGCCAGACTCGAGCCACTGACCGACGCTAAGCTCGCTATCAGTGATGAGGCCGTTGAGCCACTCCTGACGAGGGGCTCTTTTGAGCTCGAGCTTTTCGGCTAAGACGATGGCGCCCAAGCCCATCCAGGCTCGATCGTCATTAGCAGATAATGCAGCGATCGCAGTGGTTGCCTCGATCTGACCGCCTTGATTAAGCCAGATATTAAGATCCTCTAAGCCCAACAGACGGTCTGGCGATTGGCTGGGCCAGGCCCTGTCGCTCAACTCCTCGGAAAGCTGACGCTGCCAACGGTTGAGAGCTGTCGCTGGATCAGTTGAACCGTTCGTCAACTCAGCCTCTGGTAGCGATAGATCGAGTTCACTAGCCAGACTGGCTAGGCCAATCTGGCGATAGTATTGACTCAGTTGCTCTAGCTCTAGGTTGAGGGAGTTAGGAGCGAGATCGAGCCAGCGAGCCAGTTCGAGCCGACCGAGCTGCCGTTGCCAGCTATTGATATCGCCACCGGCTAGTCCCAGGCCAGTCTGACCGAGGCCGAGAATTGCCGCCATCTCGCCTTCGCCAACGATCCGATAGAGGGACTCTAGAGAATCGGCGGCGCGCCAACGGTTGGCCAAGGCCGCCTGTCCACCGACCTGGTTGAGATGATCAGCGATCGCCAGTCGAATGAGCCAATCACTATAGTTTTGCCCAGTGATTAGGGCGTTGACCAAACCGCGACTCTCGAGCCAGAAAAACTGTTGACTGAGCTTATAAGGCGATCGAGCCAGCGGCCAAGCGGCGGCCAGCGCCTTGCTCTCATCGCTCACCAATCCCACCGTCTCGGCTAGTTGATAGCTGTAGTTACTCTGCTGTCGCTCTAAACCACGGTCAAAGATCGGTAAGTCGATATTAATACAGGGCTGACCGGGTAGGGCAGTCAAAGTTGCCGCCTTGGCGTAAAGGTGAGGGCTGATATTTTTAGCGCCAGGCAGTTTGAGGCTCCATTGATGGCTGGCATAGAGGCCGCGAATCCAGCCAATTAGCTCACCAGATAGTCCTCGTTCGTTGGCTTTCCCTAATAAGTGAGCCAAGTAGAGCCCGCCCCGACTGTCGATATCTCTCGCCTCGCTATTCAGCCAATCTTGACGGTTATCGCCATGAGTCAAATTGAGTGAGGCCGCTTGAGTTAAGCCTGGCCAACCGATAAAACTAATTATCAGTATTACGACAATAGCTTTATTCATCGAACTGCTCCAAGATGGGTCTGGCGGATGATGGCGGTGACTTGATAGCTCGAACCACTCCCGCCACCGTAATGTCGTTCGAGATGTTTAGCGGTCAACTTCTGGCCGCTCTTTTGGTAGCGGCTGAAACGGGTCTGTTTGACCGATTTTGCCAGGCCGACGTTAGGGTTATTGATGATAAAAACTCCACCTTCACCCGGTTCGTCGTTGGCATCATAGCCGACCACGGCGACGATGTGTTTACTGTTTGTAACTGCTCCGTTAGGGTTTAAATAGAGTACGAGTGGATCGCCAGCCTCGAGAGAGCGAATCATTGCTTGAGTGATGCTGCCTCGACTGATAGCCGAGCGACATTTGTCAGAGGCGTTGTGGCAGGTCCAAACGAAATCTTTGATCTCCTGAGGGCCGCGCTTATTCATAAAATCGGGCGAGAGACAGCTCGAGACCCCTTTTTGTACCTCTTGATCATCTGCGTTATAGATTGATGGCGCGTTAAATTGGTAACCGGGATAAACTGATTCATAGTATCGTAAGACCATAATCATACTGGCCATGCCGCATTGGCCACGGCTGCCCTGACCGACTAACGGCACATCGAGACAGACGGTCGCCGAGCCGCACTCATCACCCACTAAAAGTTTATTGAACTCTCGAGAAGTGGCTAGTAACTCCTGATATTTCTTTACTACTACCGCTCGATCGCCTTTTTTATTTAACTCTTCTAACTCTTTTGCCTGTTGCCGCATCTTCTCAAGGATGGGAAGAAGCTGCTGCTTGAGCTTGCCCTCGGCCGTGTTTTTGTAGAGCTCCTCGGCCTGTTGTAGTAAAGCGGCTGTCGCCTCGAGATAATCGGTCGGTGTATTGATGAGTTTTAGGCCCTTAGCGCCGTTGGTTCGTGCCTCGGCAACGGTAACGATCTGATTATCGGTACCAGTTAAGCTGCCTTCGCCCTGGGCCTGGCCAGCCGCACCCATGGCGGCAAAGAGTAAACCAACCACCAGGACAACCATAATTACGACGCCTATGCCGATCAAGATCGGTCCGAGGGCGACGCTGCTGGCGCCGGTGACGGCTGCAGTTGCCGCCGAGCGAACCGCCACTTGGCCAGCTGCTTGGGCAGCCCGTTTGGCCGTAGCTTTGGCAATGATAGCCTTGGCCCTAGCCTGTAAGTTAGCTTGTAGCCGTTGCTTAACCCGCTCTTCGATGTGATCAACGGCCGGATTGCCCGAGCTGTTTTTAGCTGTGGTTGCCCTACCTGCTACACCCGTCGCGCCCGTCGCACCTGCTTCGTCTAGTTCGTCTGCCTCTATGGTCATCTCTTCGAACGCCTCTTGGGCCAGTCGAGTCTGTTCTTGAGCTGTTTCGCTTAGCGGAACCACCTCGGCTACCTCGACCACTCGTCGCAGAGCATCGATTTGATTAGTGGTTTGGCGTCGGCGACTACCAGATTCTGCCTTCGACAGAGAGTCGAGTGCCATGGCTAGCGACCTAAGTCGAGCTGGTAGAGTTTTTGATTTAAGAGATAGAAGACTGAGCGGCCATCGAAACTGACTAGCTCCTCGAGTCGAGGGGCGGTTAGGGCGACTGAAATTACTGTAGCTTGGTCGGCGCTCGGATTAAGTCGCCAAAACTCACCGGGCGTGTAGCTAATCAGTTGATCATTTTCCGACCAGGCAAAGCTGGTGGCACTCGGTCGTTGATCGGTCCCAAGCTTAGCCTCGCCGTCGACTTGCATCAATGTTAGTTCGCCGTTATCGAGATAGGCGATCTGACCGCTGTTGTTGAGCCGGCCGGCGGTGGCACGACCGCTAGTTGTCAGAGGAAATAAGACCTTTTCCGCGATATCGAGCCGAGCCAGGCTCTGGTCGTTGACCGATCCGTTAGCGGATTGAGCGACCAACTCCAGATAAAGATAGCGATCACGTTGACCAACCAGGGTAATCTCTTTAAAAGCATCTTTAGACCACTCGAAGATCAGTCGGTCATCCTCGCCACTGGGTAGAATTTGGCGAAGTTGCCAGCCAGTGGTGAGGTTGAGGAGGTAGAAGATCCGAGAGTCGACCTGACTCCAGACGGCCTGAGTGACCGATTGATCGCCGGCGGTTAGCTGTCGATACTCTTGATTGATCAGGTCGTAGCGGTTGAAGTCGTAAACGCCCAGCCGATTATTTTCAATTAGTAACGCTAGTTCGGGGTTCGGGCCTAGTCTAAAGAGGCTTGGTTTAGTGGCCAAGGGGCGCGAGGCGATGAGCTGCTCTTCGCCGCTTCGGCGGACGATACGGTCAAAGCCGTCGGTATCGCTACTGTTGAGTCGCCAAAGAGCCGGGCCAACTTGACTCAAAGTTAACCAGCGACTCTGTCCAGAATCGATCGCTTGGGCTTGAGGCAGGCTGACGAGCTGAATCGTTTTATTGATCATTTCGCCGGACTTTAAGCTCAGGGTAAAGGCCTGACTGGCGAAGCCCGTTGCCTCGGCCTGGAACTGATATTGCCCAGGCGATAGCCAGAGCTGCCTGTCGCCAGTTGGCTGTCCATCGATACTGACGATGGCGCTCGCCGGCTCGACATTTAGAATCAGATGGGCCGAGAGGAAGAATCGCCAATAAACCAAGGCGGCCAATAGGGCACTACCGATGGCTAAAGTCATCAATAAGATCAGGCGCTCTCGATGGCGACGACTAGAGACTGGTTGATCAGCGACAGAATTCATGGTTTAAGTACCTCGGATAGTAGAATTTGGCCAACACTATTAATCAGAGTGACCTTACCGCTATTATCCCACAAGATTTGCCATTCATCGGTATCGACGAACTGTGTCGAGATTAGTTTAGGTTCGGCCTCGCTCAGTTTGAGATGCCAGAGGCTGAGATCGGTTTCGCTTTGCGTCCAATAAACGACCTCATTAGCTAGTCGATTAAAGGCGGCCTGCGATAATCGCGCACCGTCGGGCAAGGCAAAGCTACGAAGGATCTGACCACTGGAACTATATTCATAGACCGTATTGGCCTCTGGCTCTTGGACTAAAATGCTACCGCCGAGCGACAGAATATCGTCAGTGCCGCGCCGATCCTTGAGCGTTAGCCAGGTCTTAAAACCATCTTTAGTGATAGCCAGTGTATCCGAGCGTTCGTCTTGATAGTGATATAACAGTGCCTCGTCACTAAAGAAGGCGAGTTTTTTGACCTTGTCCGAGAGAGGAGTGGCGGTCCGTCTACGCAGGTCAAAGATAGTCGGCACCTTGGTGTTGTAGCTGGCCTCGGCCAGTGATTGTGGTTGATCGAGAGGCAAAGGCGAACTGACTGTTCCTTCAGTATCTTGACTGGGTTGTCGAATGATTGCCTGATAAAAAACGCGGCTTTGGTCGGGTGCCCAAATTAAATCAGTCGCTTCGGTCGGGAGCTCGATTGACTCCTGATCGACCTTGAGCGAGTGGGCATCGTCATCATAGCCCGCCTTTTTTTGGGTGTTGAGGTTAAAACTTAAGTAACTAACGCCCTCGCTAGGTGGGGGAGTAGTTTGGCTGCTTGTCTGGCCAAGGCTTTCAGTCTGATTGACCTTAGCTCGATTTAACTGCTGATTAACCAGGTAACTGACGCCTCCTAGTAAAGCAATGACAACTAACACGCCCAGTAGATTCAGCCGAAGACGATTTCGCTGAGGCTTGTTAATCTGATTGGTGGTAGTGATGTGGGCTGTTTTGGGCATTATAATCTATTTAACCTCGAGCTTGATCTCAAAGACATTCTTGTTGTCTCGAAAGCGCTTAGCGTGTTTCAGAAGAATCTGCCAGTGACTAATTTCGACCCCACAGTTGTAGGCAAAATTAGGACAGCCAGGCAGACCACGATAGGCATATTCGAGAGTGCCCCACTCGATAGCCAGGGGCGGTTTAGTCGGATTTCTTTTGTTATAGGTCGCATTATTACTTGCTCGATCGGTGCTCAGTTTACGCGCCATAGCCTGAACGCTCATAAATGGATCGGTGCGGTTCTTGGCTCGGTCAGCCTTCTTGGCGCCAAACTCGACATACTCTTCGGCAGTCGTGGCCGTGAACTGCGAAAAACCGAGAGCGCCTTTACTAGATAGGGCAAAGGGATTCCAGCTTGACTCAAGGAAGATCATGCCTAAAAATTGATCGCCCGGCAGTTTATATTTATCGATCATCTGTTGAATCAATGTGGCCATCTTTGCGATCCGACTTTCGTCCTCTTTCCAATATTTAATCCTTTTCATCTCTTTTTCAGGTAGATTGTTCAGTTGCCATCGACCACTGCCTCGAGGGATATCGCCTCCAGCTAAACCGCTTTCATAGCTAGTTTCGTAGCCGTTGTCGTTTTTGGCGAAGCTCTCGCCGCTATAGCTAGGGGTCGAACCGCCGACTCCGACCAAGGCCCCTGCCATCGCTAAGCCGATGATGGTTAAGATACCAGCCAGGCCAAGGGCAAGATAGCCAATTAACTTCAATTTAATTCCCTAACGGATTAACAAGCTGTCCGGTGATCGTTTCGTCTTCGTGGGCTGAGCCGATCGCCTTGAGGGCGATGTGGTTATTGCCGGCAAAGAGTAGCCCCTCACCAACGTTCGATTCGAGGAGTAGCAGCCGTTCGCCCTCGGTCAGGTTAAAGGCCTCGGCAACCTTGGTAATCGCCGATGTCGACTGCCGGAGCAAGATCTGCAAGGCACTGTTATTAATAATTGAGCGGCCGTATTTATTGTCCAGAAAGTCCTCGACATCTTGACTGATGGCGGTCAGGCCAAGTTGATATTTACGAGCCCGCTTGGCGAAGCTGTAGAGATAGGCAGCAGCCGATTCTTGTTGCAGGAGCGACCAGATCTCGTCAACGATCAGGAGCCGGCGGCGTCGGTGATGCTTAATCTTGTTCCAGTGATATGTCAGGGTCAGGTACGAGGCGATCGTGCATCGCTGATCTTCGAGGTCTCGGATGGAAAAGACAATAAAGCCCTGCCCGAGATCGATGTTGGTTGGGTGATTCAATAAACCGGCAAAGGTGCCGTTAATATATGTCTGTAGTTTCACCAGTAACTCTTGCGTGCCGGGTAGAGTGGCCAGTTCGCGGGCTAGGTCGCTCAAGAGTGGGGCAGGACGAGTCTGGCTGGCGAGGTCGTCGGTAATACCGGCCCGATTATAAGCCTGCTTGAGCGCCTGATCGACTTGGTTGCCCTCGACCGGACTCAGGCCGCCAACCATCAAGGCAATCAGGGCGTGCCCTGCCACGATCGCTTCGCGCAAGATTTGGGCGCCGGTATCTTCGGCGTCAGCTGGAGGCAAGTCGAGCGGATTGATCTGAAAGTTCGAACCAAGCGAGAGATCGATCCAGGTGCCTCCCATGGCCTCGGCTAAACCGACATACTCATTTTCTGGATCGATGACGATGACATCGGTGTCGAGCATGAGGGCTCGGAGGATCTCGAGCTTAACGAAATAGCTCTTGCCCGAGCCGGAGCTACCGAGCACTAACGAGTTGGCGTTGTCGAGTTCGAATCGATCGAGAATAACGAGCGAGTTGTTGTGGCGATTAATGCCGTAAAGCCAGCCGTGGTCACTAGTTAAGGCAGCCGAGGCGAAGGGAAAGCCGCTGGCAATCGCCGGTGTATCTAAGCTTTGGGTCTGGTTGAGCCTATCTTGACCAAGTGGAAGCGAGGTCAAAAAGCCAGTCTCGGCCTGTAAAAGAGCGGAACGGGTATAGATTAAGCTGCCGCCAAGAATGGTCTGTACCTGGCGGATCGCCTGTTTGAGTTCGCTTTGGTTAGGAGCGTAGAGGGTAATATAGTGGCCAACGCTAAACAGCTTGGCCACACCGCGCGTTAGCTCTTCGCGCAGTACCTCGATATCTTGAATATTGGCCTCTAGCTCGGGATTGCTGACTAAACCGCGATCGGCCTCGTCGTTTAAATTGGCGGTAAACTGTGCCAGTTTTCGTCGAAGCTCCGGCAAGGCTAAAGCGCTCTCTTTAGGACTAATATGTAGGCTAATATCCATCGCCAAATCCTGATTAATCAGCTCATAGAGCCAACCAGTCTCGAGGTAGTGGGGGAAGCTATAGATATAAAGCGTCTCGGCCACTAAGCGATCGAGGCTAATATTTTTGAGGCCGATGAGCATCGAAACCGGAGCTACGCGATCGGCCAAGCTCTGGGCCTGTCCGCGGCCTGGGTTAAGAGGGGAGTTGAGAGTAGAGGTGTTGGTCGGTTGATTGGGCATAGCTCTGTTTCTAATGGTTCTATTCTAAGGGGTCGGGTTATAGCTTTGATAAAGCAGCGCCTCGAGCGCCTGATCGTCGAGACGAGTGGCCGTTAGGCCTAGACCGGTGAGACCGTCGGCCAAGGTACTGAGTCGTGCCTCGAGATCGTCGCCAGAGATATTTTCGGTGGTGCTACGACCGCGTAACAGATTTAAAACTGGTCGAGACGGGGCGACGCGCACAATAATATAGAAGCGTTTGGCCATCATCTTGGCCGCAACGATCAGTCGACCTAAAAAGCTAATCTGGTCAGCGATCTGGAGGCGCACAGCTTGGTTCGGTAGCGTTTCAGCCGACTTAGCCAGACTAATTAAGTACTCATCGAGGTTGATCGGTCGGGACTGAACCACGATCTGAACCGGGAACTGCAAAGCGTTGAGCAGGTTTTGATAGCGCAGAAAGATCGCCGTCTGCTCTTCTTGGCTCTTAAGGGCAAAGTTAACTGGAGTAATCTCGAGAGCTCCGGTCAGGCTGCCGTCGCGGCCGATCCAGGCTCTTTCATTGAGGCCAACGAAAGGGACGACCGCTTGAGTTGGCGGTAAGCTTTTTTTGCGGGCTACTGATTGCTTAACTGGCACGTTGAACCTTGAGGATTCGACTAGGGGCGGTAGCGGTGGGGGTAGGTGACTGGACGGAGGGGATTGTCGGGTTGGCTGTGTTGGTTGAGATGGCTGTGCTCGCTGAGCTGACTGTACTAGTCGAGGCGCCAGCCGTCACTTCGAGTTTATTTTTGCCTAAGATAACTCGACGACCTTGGTTAGCGGTTGACTCAATCGGGTCAGGGCCGAGTTGGCCGAGACTGGCCAACTGGTCAACCTCTTGACTGATTGCCTGTTGGGATTGTTCGCCTTGGGCTAGCCAGTTTTGGCTCGGGTTACTTAGCCAGTCCCGTTTAGAGATGGGGGCGGCTGGCTTTGGCGTAACGCCAACCTGTGAAGGCACAGTCGTTGCGAAAGAGGGAACGGCCACGGCTGGTCGTGATGGTGCGATCGACGAGGATTTGACGGCTGCGTTAGCTGGATCTTGCCAGAGTCGCTGTCGAGGGCCTAAGAACCAAAGCACAAAGTCGATAGCGATCCGAGCCAAAGGCCGACCGTTGATTGTCGCTACGGTCAAAGACAGGGTGACCAAGACGACGGGCAGCGCTAGCGTCACAAAGACAGCAAAAGGCAGGCCGATGACGACTAAAAGGACCAAAATAATTCCACCAATAAAGGCGTAAATTAATTGGCCGAGCGTCAGACTGCCGATGATTTTGTCATCTTGATCGATATTCTGCGGAACTCGAACCTGCATTGACCCACCTTCTTTCTTTAATTATAGCAGGGGAGGGCAGGAATTAGATGGGTAGAGTCTGAGAAAAGGCCTCTTCGGCAGCCTTAACCGCCTGATCGGTTTGTTGGTCTTGACTATCTTGGCCGTCTTGGCCATCTTGCTCCACTGGCTCTGGAATATCTCCAGTTTCATAGGCACCGCCCTGTTCGAGCAGCATATTAGCGATAGCCACCGGATCGATACTCGAGGCCATCGCGGTAATATCTTGCGCGACGACCTCAAAGATCTCGGTCGTTAAGCGATCGATGAACTCGAGATGCTCTTGAACGGCCTGACTTGGTTCGGTCTGGCCATCGGGATCGGAGGCTAGATAGGCCTCGATCTCTTGCATCGCCGCTTCACCCAACTTTTCGTTAATGGCTAAAAGCAGCC
>CAZQGJ010000014.1:0-10876 GCA_964592905.1 uncultured Candidatus Saccharibacteria bacterium
CGCAGTAAGCTAGCTCAGCCGGATCACTTTGAGTGGCACTCGGACTGACTAAAGCAGAGGAACTTGGACTCAAATCTGGGCTGAGTTCTGGTGAAGTTGAGATGGTAGGAGTTGGCAACAAGATCGGACTCGGCACTGGCGATTCGCCTGGACCTCCACAGGCTATATCCAAAGGATAGAAGTCGCAGTATTCAAACGGCGGATCATAAACCGTTGGCACCGGCGTCGGCGAGGCTACCGCAGTCGAGCTAGGAGTCGGAATAGCGCTCGACGTTGCACTCGGAGTCGGGGCAGCGCTAGGACTGGGATCAGCCGACAAGGTCGAGCTCGGAGTCGGCGAGGGGGTGGGACTGGTCTTAGGGTCGGCCGGGCTAGTCGCCTCGCCCGGACAGTTCGGGTTGGTCACCGCCGCACAGCTCACCGCCGGTCGCCAACTGAATCGCTGTCCGGTGGCCTGATTTTGCAACGCAAAGCCCGACCACGGCCAGATCGCGATAGCCATCAGAGCGAGCCATAACCACCTCACCGCAAGTTCCTCGGGCAGGTGCTATCGCCCGCCGCTCGATCCTTGATTTGATTACCTCGCACAGCTTGATTGGCCTCGCTTGTCAAAGTAAAGAAACCAGCCTGATTATTCTCATTCTGAAGATCGGTATAAGTAGTTTTTTCCGATAATCCAAAAAGCCGTTCCGACTCACTGCCCGGCCTAAATTTGTAGCCTATCTCTAGGCAGTAGAGTCCGCCCGGTTGAAAAACCGTATTATTCTTAAAAGGTAGCTCGGCCACAAAAACGCCAACTTTTATACGGTCGCGAACTGGTGTCACTGCAAATAACTGTCCGGTCGGTAGATTGTTGAGAGTATCTGGTGCGTAGGCAAAGATTCGGCCGGGTAAGAAACGTTCAACGTCGTCAGCCCTCAAGCCTAAATCAATAAAGAAGCGCAACGATCCGGTCAGGCCGTTACCGCTACTCGGGGTAGGCGTCGGGGTTGAAGACGGAATCGGGGTCACAATCGGTGTCGCTGTTGGTGAAACAGCTGGACTAATAGTCGGCGTCGGTCCAATCGAAGCCGTTGGCGAGGCCGTCGGAGTTACGCCAGGCGAAGCTGAACCGGTCGGACTGACGGTTGGGCTGACGGTCGGCGTAACGATCGGGCTAGGTGTGGCTGCACTCTTACAGCCTGACTCGTTCAATTCCTGAAAGCTCCGTGCCACCAAGGTCTGACGGGCGGGGCTATAGATCGCCTGATAGAGACGACAGCTCCGTAGGAGGTGGGCTTGGCTCGGGGTGTAGGTGCGAACCGAGACCAGTTTATTCGGGCCGTAATCAGAGACAAAGATTCGGTATTCACCGCTACTCAGGCCAGTCGCCTGACCGACAAAGCCACCGGTATAATCAGGGTTACGCCGCAACTCGGCGATCGCCTGATTGAGGCCGCCGTAGCCAAGTCCCAGCGAGGCGATCTGTTGACGCTGCAACAGGCCGGACTGTTGGGCAAAAGAGATATAGCTAAAACCAGCCACGATCATCGCCACTGCCACCCCGGTAATTACCAAAGCGAGAATCATACTAAAACCCGACCTAATCCCCGCCTTTTTAGTCAGCCCAAAAAATCGTAGGCGTTGACTCATTGACTGTTCCTGGCCAATACCGTCAAGGTGCGGAGCGTCTCGGCTCTGGCATCTGTCGAAGCGCCATCAACCTCTTGATCCAAAAATCCGACCAGTAGGTTTACTAATCGATGTTTACTGCCGGTCGGGCGATTAACCGTCGCGCTAAACCGAGTCAGATTTTCGGCCAGAACCAGTTGATCAGGCGGACGCACCGAGCGAGAGTCCGGGAAGCTCAATCGCTCTAGCTGGTCGCCGTTTTGCCTAAGGACTAAGTAATCGAAAAAGTTACAGTCAACCTGTCCGTTCGTCTGTTTGAGGCTGTAAAGCTTAAGAATTAAAAGCGAATCACTCTGTGAGTAACGGGTGCCATCAGGAGCAGTCAGCTCGAGAGGAAACTCTAGCGCCAGCCGGATATCGCGGTTCAGCGTTCGCATCACGCCGTAAAGCTCGCCGGTTTGGGCCGAGTCAAAACGATCTTCGGCATATTTTTGGCTCGTATCAACGACCACAAAGCCAACGGTAGTGACCAAAAAACTCGTCAGGCCGAGGGCGATCATCACCTCGATCAACGACAGGCCACGCCGCTTAGTTAACATTACTAACTCCGTTAGCGGTCAACACAAAATCGGCCACCGCTTGATTGTTCTCGCCCGGACCGACCCAGGTCATCAGATATTTTATGCGCTTAATCTGTAAAACCGGATCCTCAACGACTTCGCGACGAAAGTAGCCGTCAGGTAAACCGCCATACGGCAGGAGCGGTGAGCCGTTATTAAAGGTAGCGTAATCAGCCGTGGCGTCGAGCTCGAGCTGATCGGCGATCAGGTTAAAGGCGGCGGTCGCATGCAAATTCCGTACAGTGATCAAGCGACTGTTAGCGTAGCCAGTATAAATCACCAAAAAGCCGGCGATAAACACCAAGCTCGAAAGCATCGCCTCGATCAACAGATCGCCTGGACGGTGTTTAACCAACATTTTGGAAGCTTCCGATAAACTGATAAAGCGGCACCAAGATCGTCAATACTGCCCCGGCTACGGTTAAACCGACAAAGAGCGTCAGGGCCGGCTCGAGGACGGCGGTCAGATCTTTGACCTTGGTTTCGAGCTCGCGCTGGTAGTGCCCCGAAAGCGATTTGAGGATCTTTTCGAGTGAACCGGACTGTTCGCCGGTGGCAATCAAGGCGATAAAGGTGCGCGGCAGGTGCGTCTGACCTAAAGATTGAGCTAACGAGATACCGGATTGTAACTTAGTTGAGACAGCCACGACCTCGAGTTGAGACTGTTGATCAGTCAGTGTACCGGCAGCGTTTTTCATCGCCGCCTGAATCGGAATTCCGGCCCGTAACAGCAACTCCAAAGTTGAAGACAAACGGGTTAAATCCAACACCGCATAGACATTTTTAATCACCGGCAGACGACCAGAGACCACTCGAAGCAAGCGCTTACCCCAAGGTGAGAGCGACCAACCGACGATCGCCGCCAAAGAACCGAGATAGAGCAAGAGAGCTAACCACTGATTAGCCTCGATAAACTGCCCCAGATTAATCAGCTGTCGGGTCAGCCAGGGCAGCTCAAAATCTACCTGAGTGAAGATGCCGACAAGCTTTGGCAGAACAAAGAAGCTCAAGATACCGACCAACAAGGCCAAGGCACCCAGTATGATCACCGGATAGATCAAGGCGCTTTTGACCTGTCGAACAGTTTGCATATCCCGCTCTAAAGATTCGGCCAGATTTTGCAAGACTAGCGAAAGCTGGCCCGAGCTCTCGCCAGCCTCGATCAACGACAGAAAGACCTCGTCAAAGGCCTCGGGATAGCCCGAGAGCGCCTGCGAAAACGAGCTGCCCTGCTCGAGATCGCTCTGTAGTGCCTGAAAAAAGAGAGCCAAGCGTTTGTTAGCGGTGTCGGCGGCGATAATGTTAAGCACCTCGCCCAAAGAGATACCCGAATCGAGTAAGATAGCGATATTCTGCACCATAAACAGACGGTCAGCGGCACTCAGGTGGCGGCCGATCTGCTTGGCCTGTTGGCTGATATCGACGATTTTAACGATAAAGACGCCGCGACTTTCGAGCGAGCGGGCCAAACTCTCTTGACTGGCCGCAGCCACAATCTTGGTCAGGCGCTGATTAGACTTATCAACAACGGTATAGCGGTACTGTGGCATTACTCGGTATCCTCACGGTCGGCCTCGCGACGGACTTCGTCAAGGGTGGTCAGGCCGGCCATCACTTTGGTCAGACCATCTTGCAAGAGGGTTAACATGCCGTGAGTAGTGGCATAAGCACGGAGCTTATCACCGGTTGCCCCGGTGGCTAAGAGCTCGCGGATTGCCTCGTCAACCACAAACAGTTCGTGAATCCCCAACCGTCCCTTGTAGCCTTCGACACAGGCGGCACAACCGACCGGCCGATAGAGCTTAGCCGATTGCAACTGGGCTGCACTCCAACCACTCAAACGGGTCAGTTCGGCCATGGTTTGGCTATCGATCGGCTGAGGCTGACGACAGCGCGGACAGAGCTGTCGGACTAAGCGTTGGGCTACCACCAAACGGACAGTTGAACCGACTAAAAAGCTTTCGACTCCCAGATCGAGCAATCGAGCCGGGGCGGTCGTGGCATCGTTAGTATGGAGAGTCGAGAGCACCAAGTGACCGGTCAGGGCAGCGTTGAGGGCGATATCGGCCGTCTCTTGATCGCGAATCTCACCCACCATAATAATATTCGGGTCATGTCGTAGTAGCGCCCGCAATCCCTTGGCGAAGGTAAAGCCGGTCTCGTTATTAACTTGACTCTGACTCACCCGTGCGATCCCATACTCGATCGGATCCTCGATAGTGGCAATCTTGACTTCGGGCTGATTAAGCATCTCGATTAAGGTATAAAGAGTGGTCGTCTTACCCGAGCCGGTTGGACCGGTCAGCAGAATTATCCCATTTGGCCGACTAATCTGATGCTTGAGCTTTTCAATATTGGCCGGACTGAAACCTAAGTCGACCAAGGTCTGCGTTCGGGCGTTCTCGGGCAACAAGCGCATGACGATGTTCTCACCAAAATAGGTCGGCAGAATCGAAACTCTTAACGCCACCTTGGTAGCGTTCTTACTATAAGCAAAACGGCCGTCTTGAGGCAGTCGGTGCTCGTCAATCTTAAGATTAGAAAGATATTTAATGCGGGCGATCACCGCCGGCTGGACGCG
The DNA here is from genome assembly GCA_964592905.1 of uncultured Candidatus Saccharibacteria bacterium. Classification (GTDB taxonomy): domain Bacteria; phylum Patescibacteriota; class UBA1384; order CAYGGE01; family CAYGGE01; genus CAZQGJ01. Next base: position 4,813 of record CAZQGJ010000014.1, read on the forward strand.
GCTCTCGAGCACTAAAACATCTTTGAGCCGACCATCGAGACGAAACCGGACTAAAGTAGAGTTTTCTTGGCCTTCGAAATGAATATCGCTGGCACCCTCGGCAATGGCGTAATCTAAGATAGTTTCAAGGAGCTTGATCGTCGGTAGCTCTTCGGCGACCTTGGCCAGATTGGCCTGGTTGACCTCGACCGAGGCGAGTAACGACTGAACCTCGAGCTGAATATTGCGCTTATACTGACCGAGCGCCGTCTGAATCTGCGACTCAAAGGCAAAGAACGGCTTGACGGTCAGGCCGGTCTTCTTTTGCAAAAAGTTGATCGCCTCGAAATTGCCGGGGTCAGCCATGGCTACCGCCAGAGTATCGCCCTGACGGCTAAAGCCGATGATTTGATAGTTAGTGGCAGTGGCTTCGGGGATGAGGTCTAAGAGGCCGCCGGCGATCTTTTGCCCAGCTAAGTTGACATAGGGCACGCCTAACGACTCGGCGATGGCTGGACCAAGCACCGACTCGGGCAGATAGTTTTTGAGTAAGATCGTTTCGAGGAAACTTTTACCCAAAGAAGGCGCCAGTAAAACTGCCGACTCAATTTGCTCTTTGGTTAAGAGTCTTTTCGCGAGTAAAACTCGTTGAACGGTGGCGTCAGAGACGGTCACCGGTTGCCCTCCTTGATTGTTAGCTTTAGTTTAGCAAACTCTGCTTAGTTAGTCGCTGGTATAACTGGCGCAGCCGATGTGGCCGAGGCCTGGATGATACGCTGAACTTCGGTCAACAGTTGTGCCAGATCGAGCGAATCTTTTTCGATATAGCTGACCGCACCGGCGCGCAAACACTCATCGCGCTCTAAGTCGGCAACTAGGGCAGTCAGAATAACGATCGGAATCCCGGCCAAGAGCGGTTCGGCCTTGGCCTGCTTGAGGACGGTCAGGCCGTGAACATCGGGCATCATCAGATCGAGTAAAACGATTTGCGGTTGGTTTTCCCGCATCGAGGCTAAGCCCTGCATGCCGTTTTCGGCGGTATAGACCTGAAAGCCCGCTCGCTTAAAAAAGGTTTCGTAACTACTGCGCAACGATAGACTATCCTCGACAATCAAGATTGAGTTGGTCATTGGTCTCCTTTAATCCGTTTTAGCATAACACAACAGGGTGCACCAAGGCACCCTGTGAGCTAACTGGCCGTTGAATTAACGGGTCAGACTAATCGATTCGCCACCCTCGGCCGAAGGGGCTGAGAGAGTGATGCGAGTCGTGCCGGTCGCAGTAGATGTACAGATCTGGTAAGGTGTGGCGCCGTTCGATGGGTCAGACGGTACGCCATTGGCGAGATACTTGGTTAACGAGGAACCGATAGTGGTAATGGCCACTGTCGATGGGCAGGTCGGAATGCCGGCTGGGTAGCCAGTGTTCTCGGTGGCATACTGGATCAAGGCAGCCGAGAGGCTGTTCAGATCAGCTTTGCGGGCCGAGTTACGAGCCTTGCGGAAAGACTCAACTGGATTAACCGCTACCAAGGTAATAGCCGCCAAGATGGCGATAATACCAATAACGATGATGAGTTCAATTAATGTGAAACCACGGCGATTGAGTTTCAAGTCCCCTCCTTATATGACTTCGGTTTAATGTTGATACTCTTAGCTTAGTCGAGATAGCATGGCTTTGCAAGTGCCAAGCCTAAAGTGGCAGTCGACAGTCCAAAATTATGCTAAGCTAGAACAGAGAGGGGTGGATTGGCCAATCAGTTAGAGGTGTCCAGAAGCTATATCGAACAACGCCTGGCGCGCGTCCTGCGCTTCGAGGTTTTTTTTGTTTTAGCTATTTATCTAATCAGTCTAGTCAGTATCCTGTTGATCAATCAACAGCAACAGCTGAATAGCCTTCGCCTCGTCAAACTCGAAACGGAACGGTCGCTCTATAGTCAGGCCACCGCCAGTCTGAATCAAGCCCTGAGCTTGTTCAAAGCGGCTCGCCTCGAACCAACTAGTCTCGGTGAACTGAACTTAAACTCTAGCCTGACCGCGCTCTTGGCGGCTAGTCATCAAGATTGGCTGACTCTCAAACAGGCCATTATTAGTAGTGAGGGGCCGGACGACCTCAAAAACCGTCGTCTTGATCAGGCGGCGGCCTTGCAAGCGCAAGATGATCGACTGGCCGAGATCCTCTCGGAACTAAACGGCTTCGCCTATCGTAACGGCCTGGCAATCGGACCAGCCGACGAGGCGACTACCAAAGCACGCTTGACCGAGATAGTCGCCCTAGAGCGTCAGCTCAAGATCAAAGGCGATGAGCTCAAGCTCTCTATCGATAATGCAGCCGACCTCGAGCTGGCCGGACAGGGCTTTTATCGCCAACTCTTAATTATCGCTCTGGCCCTACAGGGGTTGGCTATCGTTATCAGTTTGATCATCTTGGCCAAGCGCTATGTCTTGCCGAGCTTTTCACAGATCTTAGAAAAGTTAATCAAACAGAACTTAGAGCTCCGTCAGGTCGACTCGCTCAAGACTGAGTTTCTTTCGGTCGCTAGTCATCAGTTTAAATCTCCTCTGACGGCGATCAAAGTGAGCCTCGATTTGCTAGGTCAAACTACCCCAGATCAACCTTTAACGATTGAGCAACAGGGGCTAATTCGCCAAGCTGTAAATACTAACCAAGAGATGATTAAATTGGTAAGTAATCTCCTGAACGTTTCTAGAATCGAACAAGGGCGTTTTCAACCTAAGCCGGTACCGACCGACATCGTGCCGCTATTACGGAGTTTGATCGAACAGTCAGCCGAGCTAGCTAAGCAAAGCCAGGTGAGGCTACTGTATCAGTTCGCCACGCCAGAGCTCTGGGTTAATATCGATGCGGTGATCCTCAAAGAGGCGATGCAGAACCTGATCGATAACGCCATCAATTACAATCGAAGGCCAGGCGAGGTTCGCCTTGCCACTCGCACCGTCGGCGACCAGCATCAGATCATCGTTAGCGATACTGGGCACGGTATCCCACCCAGCGATATGAATAATCTGTTCTCTAAATTTTATCGCGGCCAGAACGCCCGTTCCTTGCGACCAGACGGTTCGGGCCTAGGTCTATTCTTAGTTAAAGAGGCGATCGAGAGCTTTTACGGCACGATTCAGTGCCAGAGCGAGCTCGAAAAGGGCACAACCTTTATTATTAGTTTACCGGTGATGCCAACTAAGGTGACGGTGGTTAATAACGAGGCGCCGGTTAAGCCTGATCAGACGGCTAAACTCTGAATAAAAAGAAAGTGGCGCCCCCGATTCGGGGGCGCCACATTGCGTAAGCTTGACGTCAATCAATCGGCACCAGCTCGATCCGTATACCTGTCAGCACACGAGTAGCGGGACCGACTAGGATATTTTCTCGCTGACGGTAGGCGGTAGACTCTATTCGGATATTGATGAGTAAGGGCAGTAGGCTAGCCTCTGACCAGTGGCCAAGCGGCATTATCTGAGATACCGCAACCGTCAACTTATCAAAAACAAATGTCAGCTCAATTTCGACAACCACCAAAGAGAGATCGATCATCAGCTTATCCTGATAGACCAGCAACGCCTGGCGGATGTCATCCGAGGAAAGGGCATAGACAGAGCCTCGATCGAGACCCTGAAGATAGACCGGCCTGATGACCAATTGCCATTTACTGGGTAGAGGTTTCGGCAAGTTAGCGATTCCTCTCTCTATACGCTCAAAGGGTAGGCTTTGGTGCAGAATAGTCAAAAGTCTTGCCACGATCGCCGCCTGGATTGCCTGATCGTCAGATTCGTCTAGCTTCAAGCCTTCGATGGTATAGCCAAACTGTGCCATAGTAACGCCTCGACAGTTAAATAACGAACGATTCGCCAGGGTTAACTGTTGGAACTATTATACTCGACTGAAGATAAAATTACTAGATTCATCATCCTGACCAATATAGGCAAGGTTAAAAAAGTGGCGCCTCCGGTCTCGGAGGCGCCAGTGATGTGAACTATCGCCAGGCTGGACTCGTCGATGCCAGCTATGCTTGGCGTGAACGGTGATGATGCCATTTATGCTTAGCGTTGACAGCGATGATGCCGTCGCCGAGTTGTATTTGCATCGCAGCATGGTGCTCTAGTTCAAGCTTGACATGACGCAACATCTTCAATAAAGCTTGCTCTGACCACTCGACTACAGGCAGCCGCATGCAAACAGAAACCTCTAAACAGCGAAAGCCAATCCGAAGATCAATGTCAACGAGCGCCTCACTAGTCTCAGTGTCTAAAGACTGAAGAAACCTGGTTAGAGCTAGAGTCACCTCTTGATGAGCTGGCATCGTCAAGCACGTCCAAGCCGGCTGATCTGGTCCAGCGAAATGCGGAGCCACCATAAATCCGCCTGTACGTACATCATAATCATGAAACATCTCGATTATGAGCACATTGGCACTCGTCGTAGGCATTTTTGCTTCTAGTACCTTAGCCACTTCGTCTATACATCGCTCTTCAAGTGCCCTCTCTTCCGGATACAAATATACAAACCTTGGACGGTGTAACTGATACCCTTGATGCACGGCAGTACCTCGACAGTTAAATAACGAACGATTCGTCAGGGTTAACTGTTGGAGTGATTATACTTGAATCGAGCTAATTTTACAAGCCTTGTCAGGATACTCACGAACAATCCTCTTCATTCATCGCGCTTGATTAGTCGCTCTGACTCTGATATCTTCACTGACTGAAGCGCTAGCTCCCGCCTTCAGTTACTGCACTAGGGAGAGTACGAGGATGATCTAATGTCAGTGGGGCTCGTGTCTGCCATCGTCACCAGCTTTCCGGCGCGAAATACAGCCTATCGGGCCACGATGCATGGCCTTGGACTCACCAATAGATCCAAATGGCCAGCTATCGTAGTCGATCAATCGATCGACTACGAGACGAGAAACGAGCTCGGTAATCGATGTAGTCATCTCGGGATAGACTACCAGTGGCTTGATCCAAAACAACAAGGCTTGGCGGCGGCCGGCCGCCAAGCCTTACGCCTGGCACACCAGTTAGATCCAAATGCCTGGATACTCTTCCAACCGCTCGAGGTTTATAATCTCAGCAACCAAATGGAGAGCCTACAAACGATCGTCGCCCAGCAACCAGGCGGACTGATCGTGCCCGATCGCTTTAGGGAGCCATTCAGGCCGATTCAGCACTTTCCAGTCTGGCAACAACAGCTCGAGCAGGCGGGCAACCGTCTCCTGGCTACATTGACCGGTCTGAACATCGACTGGTTTTCTGGGCTAAGGATCATTCATCCAGGCTGTCTCGAGCATCTCTTGGCCCCACCGCGTCTGCCGTTCGAGGCAGATGACCTGGATACCCTGCTTTTTCCGAGTGTTCCAAGCGTTGCTCAGGCAGGTCTACCGCTGCTTGATTGCTCGATCGAGTTCAGACGCGTTCAAGGCTTGACGAACATCCAAGAGTACTGCGAGTTAAGCCGAGCAAATGCCTCGAGGCGAATAGCCAAGCTCATTCATCATATGTACGAGCTATATCCGCCATCGACAGATGTTGAGTAAGAGGCAAGCAGAGTACAAACGGCCTAGGACGATGTGTCCTAGGCCGTTTCAAAAAGAAGAGCCGCCTGCGGGTACCCGCAGGCGGCTTTCAGTCAATGCGGAGCTAAAGCTCTTCCTCCTCTACAAAAGTGGAGCTGAAGTGGTAGCACACATCCATCGTACCTTCGAACCCCTTGAAGACTCTCTCGACTTCCGTCGCGCTCTCTTCTGCCTTTCTTAATAACTTACTGAGAGGACCGTATCCCCATCTCGCAAGCTTGCAGCCCAAATCAAATGTTTGTTTGTGCTCCAACGATCCTGCCTCGTCACTACCGATGAGCACAAGCGTAACTAGGATGGTCGCCTCATCTAACCGTCCAAGCATCGCGTCCATCTGGGCTTCAGTTACGAAAGAGCCGGGCGAACCACGGAGGTATAGAGATGCCTTCAAAGACGGTAGAAGGAAATCGGGAAAGATACCGAATGTAAATTCATACATTCGCGTAGAGTCATTACATCGAATCGAAGCCTCTCGGATCTCCAGCCAGGCTTCGA
>CAZQGJ010000014.1:10886-16512 GCA_964592905.1 uncultured Candidatus Saccharibacteria bacterium
CGACCTCTGACCAAGGTAACAAGGTCTCCAACCTTTCCCTAAAACGAGTTAGGAGCCTCTCGGCCTGATCAGGGCTCAGTACTTCGCTCAAGTTAGTAAGCGAGGGATAAACGGACTTACTACCAGCCACGGCGACACTCCACAGTTAAATAACGAACGATTCGCCAGAGTTAACTGTTGGAGTCAACATACAACAATTTTAGAGATAAAAAAAGAGGCGATGCGTTAAGCACCGCCCCTGAACGAACAGAGAGCGAGAGATTAAGAGCGGCGATCGCGCAGGTGGTAGATGATACCGCCGGCATTCGCCCAAGCTCTCAGGAATAAGCTTTGCGAAAGAAGGTAGATCCGTTCCTCTTGTCCTGGTGTCACATCAACCAGTTGGACAAAGCCATCTTTCATCCCGATAACGATCAGGTGAAGATTCTCTGCCTGTGGATGAACCTTTCCCAAGGGCTGGCTACTCAAAGCCCCAGGTGGCCAGTCAAGAGTGACCAAGACCGGTCCCCTATCAAGCTCATAAAGTAGACCATGCCAACTACTGTAGCCAACAAAGATATCATGTTGACCAGGTAGCCAGTTGAAGGCAGTGGCTAATCGGCACCACTGATGAGCGCGCGATTGTGCCCTGGCCCAATGATGGGCGATCTGCGGATCGACCTCAAGCCGTTGCCCGTGAGCCGCCAAGACTGTCAAGATCGCCCTGACTGGAGTCGGCACCTCTGCCTGTGGACTGACCGGACAGCTCCACGGTGCACAAGAAGTCCTATTCGGATCACAGTAGCGCCCCGGCCAATTTTCAGGGAGATACGAGAGAGCCAACCAACGTGGAGGCGGTACCTCGTCATGACGCTGATGCAGTCGAAGGGTCAAGCGACCGGGGGTGCCGAAAACGGGCTGACGGTAATAAACCACGCCCGAGTCAACCAAAGCTCCAGAAGTGTCTCTTCGACGACCATACCAAACAGGCGGTTGCGGGCCTTTGGCGTCTGACTTCCACTCGGGAGGCTGGCCAATATGTCCAACGACGAGACGGAACGCATTGACTCCTATGCCGCGTTCCACCGATAGCGCGTGACCGCGCTTTGGACCACTTCCTGTCGGTGCATAGCCATACCGTAAACCGACCGTGACAATACAGCTCACAACGCGCCCACACCGGGGCTGCACTGGCTCAGTTGCATAGCCACCATCTACGTACGGAAGTAGATCCGGTGGATAATAGACGATATTCCTCGGCAAGGACACCCTGTCCTCCTACTAAATAACAACTACAGCCCTGTTGCAGTAGTCACGATGAGTATAGATTACCAGTTGAGATTGTCAATGAGTGACTCAGTGCCCAACAGTGCATTATCGTGTTCGGTCGTCTTGACACTTCAGGCTTCTAATGTTAAAGTGAGCTGTCTGAATTGTTCACTCTCGCAACAGACATCAACTAGAGAGTAACCGTGAGGCAAAGTTCGGTGCCTATATCTGATACAGTCGTCTGTACGGCTACAAGCTATTCCAACCTCACTGATCCGCGCTGTCAACAATCGCTAGAGACAGTCTATGTGGCCAGTCGGAGTCACCAAGTCGTCGTAATCGAGGCCTCGAAAGACAGGAGGATCGCTAAAGCGTTTATGAAGGCTGGCGCTATCGTCGTCGAGCAATACGAAGAAGGAATGGCGCAGTCGAGGGCAGAAGCAGTAGAGTTCTCCTGGACGTTGCCAGGCTGGGAATCGTATGTTTTCTGGACTGAACCTGAAAAGATAGGGATCATCTGCCACATAGATGAGCTCATCGATTACGCTAGGCGCTGCGGTAGCTATCTGGTAATTCCCTCTCGAACCGTAGAGGCTTTTGCTACCTATCCACCATATCAGGCGGAAAGCGAGATGAAAGGGAACTGGCGGCTCAATCAGCTGACTCGTCAACTGTACCCCTTCGCTGAATATTTCGATTATTTCTTCGGTCCTCGCCTCTATCGACGGCACGGTAACACTGCAGAGATACTGCGCGATACCGTATCTCTAGGACCATACGCGCCGCTCATGGTCGGCGCCCTCCGTATGATCGCTCACCACAGTAGTGTCTCCAGTCTGTGCGTCAGCAGCTGTCCAGTCTCTTATCGACACCCGCCAGAGCAAACCGCTACCGAGACCGGCAACGCTGAGTTTGAAGCCCTTAGAGATCGTCAGCGAGTCAGCATCATCACGATGTTCGAAAAGGAAGTCGAGCGCATCGGTGCGCTCAGAGCCGACCGTCGCTAACTCATGGAGCAGGACACATCGTCCTGCTCCATTCTTTTTTTACATTTTAAAACCCTATTTAATATTCAAACACGTCCAGCATCGGCATTCAGGTTGAGACTAAACGTGCTATATTTAGTTTATGGAAAATAATCTCCCTATTAAAGAAGCAGTTCAGTTATTTACGAATCCAAGAAATATTATACTTGGTATCGCGGTTTTAATAATCATCTTTACGGCATTAGGCTTTACTTTAGCGAAGCAAACAATTAACTCATCAAGTTCGCCCAAGCTCTCATCGATCGAGCAAGACACGAAGTACATATCTAATCTAAGCAGGATGTCCTTCACTGTGCCTCAAGGATATGGCATCAATATAACAGGCGGCTGCGAAGGTGGATGTACATACACCTATGAGGTTAAGAGGCAAGAGGGCATCGCCTTGACTGGCAATCCGAGTCAAATATCAATTACCGAATCTCGAAGTGAATATAGCACCGTAGAAGAGTACGTCAAGAATAATATCAACAAGTTTGAAAATCCTGAGGAGATAACCTTTAAGAACGTCAGGACCCTGAAATATACAAACCCAGGTTTATTCGGAATCCAAACTGATTATTTCTTGATCAAAGATGGCTTTGCATTTCATATTCAATGCTTGGACGAAGAGTCGGACGAGTTAGTTCAAACCATACTCAAAGGTATTAAGCTGTAATCAACTAAAGCTTCGTTTACTTTGAATGAATTCGCTCAATACTTTCCAGGATATCATCTATATAGAGACTCGGATCCTTGCTCATAGAATAGTCACGCTCTCTTTAAGAACGCTATCCTTAATCTGCGGACGCAGTGAGTCATACTCAACCAAATCTACATCCCTACCTAGCGCATCCGTCAAACTCAACTCGAGTCCTATTAGTTCTAGTAGACTCTTCTCTGCTGGAAAATTGATGAGCAGATCGATATCGCTTTTTTCATTAGCCTCGTTACGAACGTATGAACCAAAGATAGCTGACCTGGTAACGCCAGCGGCTTGAAGAATTGGAAGAGCGAGTTGTTTAATCTGTTGTAAATTGTTTTTCATCAGATTTACCTCTGATATTATTATAGTCAAAAGTAATCGAGTTATCAGCTATGCAGAGAACTCTTGCCATACTCATCAGACTAAAAAGCCCCTCTGACGAGCGGCGCTTTAGTCTGGTGGCACAGAGCGGGATTTCATTGAACTGACAGACAGTCATCTCAAAAAATTAAACGACTTCAAATTTCCTAGCTTCGTTTTTTCGCTTTAAGGATGAAATAGCCGGGATACCTCTTGCCATCTATCTGCTCAGCCGCTGGATCCCACTTCTCATCGTAAGCCTGAACATCGAAGTTAGTGAACAAAAAATCATTCAGGAACTCCCCCATTGTATGCGATGGCTCTTGCACTGTAAGCGAGCCATTAAGGATGAGTGAGTCCACGATGGTCTGCTCAAAATAGTCAGCTGACTGATCTTTTTTCTCAAAGAACTGACGAAACGGATGAGTCACCAAATAGAGCATGGTTCCACCCGGCTTAAGGACTCGGTGGATTTCTTTAAAGACTGGTCGCATGTCTGACGAGGTCATAATGGCATATTTAGATAAAACTGCATCGAAAAAATCGTCTTCATACGGAATTTGCTCAAACAAGCCGACCTCAATTTTCTCGCCCGGTAGTTTTTGATGAGCAGCATCAATCAATAATTCGGAAGCATCGAGCCCGTAGATTTCCGCACCTAAACTTTTGTAATAAACTAGGTCTGTCCCGTCACCACAAGCGAGATCAAGGAGTTTTGTGCCAGGCGTGAGAAAATCAATATGACTATAGAAATGCTCGCGATTTAAGCGATTACTATTTTCGCCTATATCGTGATTCGCTAGAAAGTCATTGGCAACGTTATTATATTGTTTTGTTAAATCCATTTTTTGCACTCCAAATGTTTATTAAATCGACTATATCCTAGGTAACAAAAAATCACCAGTTCAGTTTGTGGTGGACCATACGGGATTTAATCGAACTAACAGATCAGTTGATTTATACTCTCAGTGAACTCAACTTCCCGCTTTCCCGACTTCCATTATCGGCCTGAACCTAATAATCGTAATAGCTATCATCATAATCGTCATCACTATCTTCATAGCTATCTTGCTGTTCTTCTGCGTAACTTTCACACCCTTCGATAAACGAATTAGAGTTGCCGTCACAGTCGTCAGGGTCATCGATGCCGTTCTCATCTGCCCAATCATAGCCCGCCTCATGCCCAGAACAATCACTTGTACATGAATAGCCGTTAAAAGTACTATGAGCCGATCGAGCTACTGGTAGTGACTTCACGGTTTCGGAGACCTTTTCGATCTCAGACGCTTGGTAACTGCTATCCGAACTGTAATTCGTCGACTCATTAGCTCCGGAACTAGATATTGAAAAATAAAGAAAGCCGACGATCATCACCAGCCAGAATCCTACCGCAATAATATTGTTCTTATCGATCACTATCCCCGCACGTCAGAGATTAATCGTTCCCACCGATCCACTGCTGTTAAAGATTCTTTTTCCAATACGGGATCATAGATAAGTTTAATAGGTTTATTGAACGTCTTATTTATTTCTTTGCCGTGATAATGCCCACCGTAGTATTCGCTGGAAACCTTGTCTTTAGAGCACGCGTAAACAATTCGGGGAATTGAGCTCCACATTGCGGCACTAAGACACATTATGCAAGGCTCAAGTGAAGCGTAAAGGATTGTTCCCGCGAGATCGGAAGTTTGAAGGTTTTGACATGCGTCTCGAATAGCAACAGTTTCGGCGTGACTGGTTGGATCGTTTAGCTTATTGCCGATGCTGATGCCTTGGCCGATAACTTTACCATCCTTTACAACAATAGCGCCCGCAGGAAAACCACCCTGTAATACCGATTCATTCGCTTTACAGATTGCTTGTTTTAGAAAAACTATGTCGTTCATAAATTGACTATACGCCTACCTACTCAAAATCGCCAGCTTAGCCTGGCGATCTCACCACTCAACGGCTTGATAGTAGTACGATCTTAGGTCAACAGGTAAGCAAGGCTCATCAAGTTAATTGCGTAAATAGCCATTGTCTTGACTGTTTTATCGATTAGCTGGATACCACTACTTATTAAGATCATAGGCACTCCTTTCGAGAAATAATCTTCGTTGATGCAGAGCTCTACTTCACCTAATTGACCTGTTAACCTAAGACCACCTATCTAGTATTGCATAGTTTTTCATAGCTAAATAAGAGCTTCTTGGTGGACCATAGCGGATTCGAACGTCGTCGCTTCGCTCCTCGCCATAGGGCTTCCGCCCTCTGGCGCTCATTCTCGCTAGCTCGAATTCGCTGTCAC
>CAZQGJ010000015.1:0-15393 GCA_964592905.1 uncultured Candidatus Saccharibacteria bacterium
TGTCCGTGTGGTCAGTTTCCCGATTCACTCTGTCGTTGCCTGACTCAATCTCGCCAGCGTTGGCTAGCCAGACTCAGCCCAACCCTCTTTGATCGCTTCGAACTAGTTAGCTGTCTAGTCGATAATCTTCAGTATGACTGGCCCGCCTTAGCTCGTTTTCAAGCAACCAAAACGGCTACGCCACCGCCTATCAACCTTAACCGACCTAAGAGTGTCAATCAGGTTTGGCGCCAATCAGAGCTCGAGGCTAAATTATTGCAGCGTATCTATGCCCTTAAGCCCGATCTAAAAGAGGCCACCGCTACGGCAATCCTACGCCAGTACAGGTTTGCCTATCTCGAGCTGATGCGTTAATATGTAGCTATGTCTGAACATCTTCTTGATTCTCATCGCCACTCGTTAGCTCATCTCTTGGCTATGGTGGTCTTAGCTCGCTTTCCCGAGGCCAAACTCGGCATCGGCCCAGTTATCGAGGACGGCTTTTATTATGATTTCGATCTTGGTCAAGCCAAGATCGGCGAAAACGAGCTGGCTAGTTTAACTCGCGAATTGCGCGAGTTAGCCAGTCAAAAGCTCGAGTTTGTCCGCCTGCCTGTCAACGCAGCTGCCGCCCGAGAGCAGTTTGCTCATCAACCGTTTAAATTAGAGTTAATCGACGAACTAGTCGAATCAAAGGCCGAGCTCACCTTGTATCAATCGGGCGATTTTATCGATCTCTGCAAGGGTGGCCATGTCGACTCAACCGATGCTATCAATCCGCAAGGCATCGACTTGACCCGAGTGGCTGGCGCATATTGGCGTGGTGACGCCAAGCGGCCAATGCTGACTCGTATTTATGGTGTTTATTTCGCCGAGGCTACAGAGCTTGCCGCCTATCACGAGCGACGCCGCCTCGCCGAAGAGTACGATCACCGAAAACTTGGCCGTGAGCTTGATCTGTTTACCTTTTCCGACCTAGTTGGAGCCGGCTTACCGCTCTTTACGCCCAAGGGAACCTTTATTCGCGATCGTTTAGCCAGCTATATTCAGTCATTGCAACAGCCACTTGGTTACCAAAAGGTCAATATTCCGCATATTGCCAAATCGGCTCTCTATCAAACCTCGGGACATTACGAGAAGTTCAAAGACGATCTCTTTTATGTTAAGAGTCAGAGCGATGAGTTCGTCATGAAGCCGATGAACTGCCCACATCACAGCCAGATCTATGCCTCGAAGCTTCGAAGCTACCGAGATTTACCTATTCGTTATGCCGAGATTACGACTTGCTACCGCGATGAACAGCCCGGCGAGCTCTCGGGTCTGACTCGAGTCCGGGCGCTAACTCAGGATGATGGCCATGCCTTTGTTCGATCCGATCAGATTCATGCCGAGGTCATGGCGATTTACCGAATCATTCAAACCGTCTACAAAACCTTTCAACTACCGTTGACAGTGCGGCTTTCATTACGTGACCCGGCCAATCCCGGCGCCTATCTTGGCGATGACGCCATCTGGGAAGAGGCAGAATCGAGCCTCAAGCTGGCACTAGCCGAATTTATAGAGCCGCAAACTGTCGCCACTGGCGAAGCCGCTTTTTACGGCCCTAAGCTTGATTTTCTGGCTACTGACGCTTTGGGTCGACAGTGGCAGGTGGCAACTATCCAACTAGATTTCAATTTAGCCGAGCGATTCGATTTACATTATACCGATCAAACCGGACAGGCCGTTCGTCCGATTGTCGTTCATCGAGCCATCTATGGCTCAATCGAGCGCTTTATGGCGATTATCCTCGAGCATTTAGCCGGTAATCTACCAACTTGGCTCTCGCCAGTGCAGATTAAGCTCTTACCAGTATCTGATAAGTTTATCGAGTATATCGAATCTACCTTGGTGCCGAGTCTGAGCCAGGCCGGCATTCGTTTCGAGATAGATTACAGTAACGAATCAGTTGGCAAAAAGATTCGTCTAGGTATCACCGAAAAGATCCCCTATTTAGCCGTTATTGGCGAGCAAGAGATTACTAATCAAACCATCTCGATTCGCGACCGTGCCTCTGGTCAAAATCAGCCCTATACTCTAGCTGCCCTGATTGCCTTAATTCAATCTCAAGAGCCGGTTAACTAGTTAACACATAACTCAACAAAATAGCTGCCTCAATTGGCAGCTATTTTGTTTGGCTAGGCCGCGATGGCCAGCAGGATAGTTTTAAATTACTCTTTGTCGTCGCTCTCAACTGGTTTCGAAGCGGCTTCGGTCTGAGCCACAGCGGCGGCCTCTGCCTCTGAATTAGTTGGGGCTAACTCGGCCTCGAGCTCGGCTTCGGTGCGAGGCGAGGTAATAATAACGAGCGCCTCATCGGCTTCGTCGAGAACGGTGATGCCCTTAGGCATAACTAGATCGCCGACGGTTAATTTACTTTCTAGTTCAAGCAAGCTACTAATATCTAAAGTCAGTTCGGCCACTAAGTCTTGTGGCAAGGCCTCAACACGGACGCTAGTTTTCGGTGTAGTCAAGTTACCACCTAAGTCCTTGATGGCGGCCGATTCGCCGATTAAGACAATCTCGATCTCGGTCTCGAGCTTTTCGTCGAGACGAACGGCTAACAGGTCAACGTGTAAAAACTTACTCGTCTGAGGGTCGCGGCTCACATCGTGAATTAAGATCTTCGTCTGACCTTGGCCAACGATCTCTAAATCAACGAGGCTACTTTCGCCAGCCGTAGCTAACGTCTTGGCCAGCTCTTTGTGGTCGAGATAGACCGGAGTGTTGGCATAGTTACCATAAACTACTGCCGGTACTAAACCGTTGCGGCGAAGCTGTTGTGGTGAGCTAGTGGCTAGATCCCGGGGATGAGCCTGTAGTTTTATGCTGTCCATGGTCTTCCTTTGGTTTGAAAAACAGTTGATCGAAGCGACCGTTAAACTGCTCAAGTTCCTGATAAAAATTAATTAAATCGTCAGAGTTTAAGTGACGGCGCGGCTGGTCGTTAACTCGACTGGCAAAAAACTTGGCCAACGAGTTGGGCTGGTGTTGCGAACACTCCGCTTCGAGAATAGCTAAATTGTCAAGATAACCAACGATCTTGATCTCCTGGCGTTGAAAGCGCCGTAGGCAGACCGGGCAGGTCATCATGTTAGCGGCGTAATCGATAAATCGATCGATACCAGACAAATTTACCTCACTTCGTGCATCATAATCAATTTAGTCAAACCTGTCAACTAGTCTGAAAGCAGGTCGGGTCGAGTTTGACGAGTGCGTCTAATCGCCTGTTCTAAACGCCAGGCGGCTATGGCAGCGTGATTACCGGATAGTAAGATATCAGGGACGCGTTGACCTTCGAACTCAAGCGGTCGAGTATAGCTTGGATGATCAAGTAAGTTATTAATATTGAACGAATCGTGTTGACTAGAGTCATCGTCTCCTAAGACACCCGGCATTAGTCTTACTAATGCGTCAGTCACGGCCATGGCCGCAATCTCACCGCCAGTTAAAACGAAATCACCTAGCGAAAGTTCTAAGTCGATATATTGAGTAATTCGATCGTCGAAGCCTTCGTAATGTCCGCAGATTAACAGTAATCTCTGTTGATTTAAGAGGCGGTCGCGGAGTACCGATTGCGTCAACCGAATACCGGTCGGTGTCAATAATACGACTAAAGGCGGCTTTGTGCTGAGTTCAGCAATGCTCCGAATCGCCCTCGCTAAGATATCGATCTTTAAAACCATCCCCGGTCCCCCTCCATAAGGAGTATCATCAACGGTACCGTGCTTATCAGTGGCAAAATCACGCAGTTGATGGATTTGAATCTCGACCAAGTTCTGAGCTTGGGCTCTGGCGAGAATACTTTCGGAAAACGGCCCGATAAACATTTCTGGAAAGAGGGTTAAAATGTCGATACGCATAGTTTCACAATAACACAAACAGCCTAGCAAGCTAGGCTGTTTAGCAGTGTTACGCCTGATTTACAGGATCTCGGTGCCCTGGCCCTCGATCTGGTCATCGGCTTGATTATGAGCTGTTTGATTTCGGGATGTTTGATCGTTGCCATGATTTTCGTCATGCTCGGCTGTTGAATCGTTAGATTCATTTGATTGATGTTCGTGAAGACTACCGGCCGGTTCATCGATCTTGAGGTTAACGCGCGAGTTATTCTTGGCGCCTAGCACTCGTAATAGTGTGCGTAAGGCTTTAGCGGTGCGTCCTTCTTTACCAATTATCTTACTCATGTCGTCGGGAGCGACCCAAAGGGTGATTAGGACTCCCATTTCGTCGACCGTCCGCTCGGTCTTGACTTGGTCTGGGGTATCGACGATCGCCTTGACGATCATTTCGACGAACTGTTGGTCAGTTTGCATATTTACTCCTTGCCTGACTTTGATGACCTATATAAATATTACACTTGTTTCCCGGCTAACAAAATAGGCCACCGAAGTGACCTATTAATTCGCCCGATGAGTTTAGAGATTAAGCCTTGGCTTCTGTTGTGGCCTCTTCTACAGCTTCAACTTCTTCTGTTACTGCGGGTGAAGCAGTCTCTGACTCGGTCTCAGACTCGCTCTTAGTCTCAGGCTCAGTCTCGGCTTTAACCTCTGGCTTTGGCGTTGCGGCCTCGGCGGCAGGTTCGGTTGCCTTAGGGGCAAAAACTTTAACATTGATTAACGGATGGACTAAACCAGCTTGAGTTAAGAGTCGAGCGACTCGATTCGAGGGCTGAGCACCTTGATTAAGCCAGTGAATGGCTAACTCTTGGTTGATCTCGGTCTTGTTGTCTAATGGCTGATATACACCGAGCAAATCTAAATACTGACCGGTAGTCTTACTCTGTCGTGGCATAACCACGATTCGATAGCTAGGGCGGCCTTTTTTACCGGTTCGGGTGAGGCGAATGTTGACCATAAATAATACTCCGTCTTTTAGAGGTTAATCTTACCAGTCGACTCGAGGTAAGTCAAGCGATCTGGCCGCTGTCGTAACCAAGAACTTAGATCTTGGGCCGATCGTCCGGCCGATTTAACTGTCTCGATAGTTAGTTTGCCGCGTTCTAAGTAGGCTGACTCGATAATCACCCTTTCGGCACCTAGAAAAAAGTAGCTACCCGGCCAGCCGGCGAAGGCTCGAATCTGTCGCTCGATTTGCACGGCTGGCAGTTGCCAGTTAATCAGACCGCTCTCTTTGGATAATTTTGGTGCATAATTACCGGTGCTAGCGCTTGAATTTGATCTTTTCGCCGCTGGAATCGCGGTTAACTCTCGACGACCGGCTCGCCAATCTACCAAGGCGCGCAGACTGGCCAAGATCCCGAGATTTGTCAGCTCCTGGAGTAACTCCGGTCCTGTTTCATTCTGAGTCAGCTTGTATCTCGCCTGAGTCAAGATCGGACCGGCATCTAATTTAGGACTTATCTTAAATAGAGTAATTCCCGTCTGCTGGTCGCCGTTGAGAATCGGCATCAGGTGAGGCGTTGCGCCCGGATAATCTGGCAAGAGCGAAAAATGAAGGTTAAAGATTGGATACGACAGACTTTCTAGGGTGGCTGCTTTAAAAAGCTGGCCATAGGCGACACAGTAGCCAATATCAGCTGGATATTGGCTCAGTGCCGTGATCGCCTCGGGCTGGTTAATTGATTCAAACTGAATGAGAGGCAGGCCAAGCTCGCGGGCGATCTGAGCAACCGGATTAGGGCGACGACTGACGCCGTCTTGTCCAAGTTTGTCAGTTTCAGTGACCACGGCAACAACCTGAGTTGTAGCCAGTAGAGCATAAAGACAGCTGGCGCTGATATGGTTAGAGCCGAAAAAGATTACCCGCGCCGATTTAAGTCGATCAAGCTCTGGGATGGCTCGGTCGGTGATCAGTTGGCCGTCAAGGTGATCGATCTCGTGCTGGATCACCCTCGCTTCGAGGTCTCGGGCTAGCCACTGGCGAACCTGACCATCGGTTTGAGTCGCCGTCACCTTGATCTGTTCATAGCGTTCGATTGGTAGCTCAAAACCCGGTAACGAGAGGCAACCTTCGTTGGCGATCACCGTCTTGGCTCTGACCGGCTGATAGCTCGGATTAATTAGTTGCATCAGTTTAAAGCCCTGCGGATCAGATGGGCTGGAATATTCGGCCACGATTAGACGCTGATTCAGCCCTATCTGAGGAGCGGCCAAGCCTAAACCGTGGGCCTGGCGCATAGCGATCACCATCGTATCCAGAGCCTCTAAAGCCGCCTGAAAACGCTTCGTATCAGAAACTACCACCGGCTGGCTTAGCTGGTGGAGATTCTTAGCGGGGACGGTGACGATTGAAGGTGTCGGCATAGACTTGGAGTAGTTGTTGGCTAGTTTGAAGACGATCGTAAGCTAAGCTGGCTTGGCTGGCCTTGCGACGCAATTTCAGCAAAAGCTCGGTTCGATCGAGGAGTAAGGCGATCTTACCGGTAAACTCCTCGGCTTTCAAGTCAAGCACATAGCCAGTTAAGCCGTCATCGACGATATCGGCTGGGCCCCAGGCATCGCCAACCAAAGGCACCGCTCCTGCGGCTAAGGCCTCGCAGACAACAATCGCCTGTGTGTCGCTTGGTGAGGGATAGATAAAGATATCGCTGACGCCAAAATATCGCATCACCTCATCGGGTGGAACAAAGCCGGTAAAGGTGACTCGGTCGGTTAAATTAAGGACGGCAAAGTGATGTTCAAGGTTCGCCCGGGCCGGCCCATCGCCGACCATCAACAGATGCCAGTCCTCACGCTCGATTAAAGGGGCTAAGGCCGTTGGTATCAGATCGACATTTTTCTCTTGAGCTAATCGACCGATATAGCTGATGATTAGTTTATCAGTTGGAATATGATGTTTACCCTCGAGCCAACTGCGGCGGCCTCGGCGATACTTTTGAACCTCGATTCCCGTCGGAACAACAGTAATCTTGGTCTTAACCCCCAGCTCTTTAAGGTAACGCTTGACGCTTTTAGTCGGTACAATCACTTGATCGGTTTGATTGGCAAAGCTTTTAGTCAGCCAGCGCAAAACTGGCCGAAGCAAAAAGTTGATAACTAATAATCGACCTAAATAATGCTCAAGAAAGGTGTGATAGGTATAGATAGTCGGTAAACGGTGGCGTTTGGCGTAAATTAAGAGAGCGACAGTCAAAAACGAGATATGCTGTAGATGAATTAACTCAACACCTTTGAGCGCTGTTTTATAGTCGTTAGTTAAGGTGAATTGTGAGAGCGGCAGTGTCAGCGGATAGATGTGCGGATTCGGCAGCTGAATTGAAGGCACTCGATAGACAGCTAGCTCTTCTTTGGCCTTGGCCTGTCGCGGGGTCATTATCCTGACTAAGTAGCCGGCCTCGCGCAAGGCCTTGGCCTGTTGACGCACCGAAATCGCCACGCCGTTAATCGTTGGCGCGTAAGTTTCGGTAGCTAACAAGATGGTTCGATCAGTCATATTTATTTAATATATCAGAAATCAAAGGCATCTGGTTCAATTTTGATTCTTTGCGTCTCTGTCGTAGAGGTTGTCAGCTTTGGTAGATCGGTTAACTTACCGGCTAGGTAGCCCTGCTGATCGTTGAGCCAAAAAACGTTGGCGAGGCTGGTTTTGAGTTTGAGCGATGGCTCAGTTAGGGTGAGACGGGTCAGCTCAAAATCTAATGCCTGAGTCTTTAATTTAGCGGATTGAACTTTAGCCCAACTCAGCCACTCCTCTTTACTGTTCGGTAAGGTCGGTCGTGATACAGGCTCACTCTGGCCATGTCCAATCAAAAGCACTGTCTCGGCGATAGCGGTGGCCGCTGCCAACCAACAGAGATAATCATAGTCCCAGTTTAAGCGGGCCTGATTCTGAAAGCTATCAAAGCTCAACGAGATTAGTAGTTGATACTCTCGTTTAATTAGTCGATAACGCCAATCGGGGCCAGTCAACTCAAACGAACGGTTGAGTTCGCGGGTCAGACGGTCACGGATCTTAGCCGGACCATAAGCTTCGGCTTGCCAAGCCTGATCCTGACAGCTGGGACAGGGATAGTTGACTTTAGTGAGACAGCTCAGGCAAGAGAGCTCGTCCTCTGCCTGGATATTGGTGCCTTGGCAGCTCTGACAGTGCCAGATTCGGTGGCAGTTACCACAACGTAAGCGCCAGCTCTCGGTCGTCGAATCGCTGATGATCAAAATCTTACCCGGACAGTCCTGGGCTAACTGACGCACCTCGGGACTTAAGAGTGAGTAACCGCTGATCGACTCCTCAAAATGACGGTGGCGTGACTGGTGTCGGCGTCGCCAGATTAGCGAATCGGCTTTGGGCTCACTCTGGTGTCTAGCCGAAAGGCTAGCTTTGGGCGGTGAGGCGCTCAGAGTAAACAGTTGAAACTGCTCGATCTTTTGGCGTTCGATCAAGAGGCTGAGACTGGACCAATACGGGGACTGTGACTCGGTCTGCCCAAAGAGATCCGGTTCGATGACGATGACGCGACTAAGATTCGGTAGGCTTAAAGTCGCCATACTGCGCAAACCGAGTAAGATTGGTTGATTGGCCAGCGTAGTTAGCCAATCGTCCGCCGTATGCTTATGTCGTAAATAAGGTTCGAGCTCTAAGATCTTCTGTGAATATGCGTCGGCCTCGGCCACTAATAAGTCTTTAATCGTCTCTAGTTGCCAAAGACTTGCCGCAATAATTAGCGTTTGGCCCTGATTACAGATCTCATTGTCAGATCGCGGTAATAAAGCTAGGAGATCGGCAAAATAATCATCACTGATTAAATATCGAGGTTTTTGATCCGGTTTCTTTTGGGACTGTATGGTTGATTCTGAGATAGAGACTTGGGGCAGAAGTGGCTCCGTAGGCTCGAGCCAGCTATGCTTGATCGGTAACGGTGGCTCCGCCCGAAGCAACTGAGCCGGGGTCGAGCGATAAAGTCGGGCCATCTCTTGCAACCACTCTAAGTAGGCCTTAGACATTAACGGGCTTAGGTCGATCAATCTCAAGACAGGCTTGAGCTGATACTTTGGCTTGCCGGTCGGCCTCTCTTTGAGTAATTTAATAACAACTCCGATGAGCGGTCGGTCTCTTAATTCGACTAAAACTCGCTGCCCAACCTCAATAGATGACCAGTTGTCTGGCACCGAATAGCTAAAGATCTGTCGGCCATGACCGATCGCCTCGAGGATTAAAACCTCAACCGTTAATGTGGACATAGTTGCAGTATAGGCTCGAACAAAGGCTATGTGAACCTTGACAAAGCTGTTATAATGTGGTAAAGACAACGTGGGGCTGATCTGGCCTAGACGGGTAGATCCCGAGAACTTTAAAAGCAAGCCGCTTGGCCGCGTTAACAGCCAAACTGCTAAGTGCAAACTTTGCTAACCGGGTTTCAACAGCCGTAAAATCGCTGTTTGCAATTCCGGCTCCTGCTTTCGCTTAAATACCGAGAGCCGTGACGACTATTGAGCTAATTAGGTAGTCAGTTCGCGTGATATATAATTAGTCGCTACTAACGCTCGCTGCGTCGTTAGTCTAAGACAAGCAGCTCAACTTAGAGAGCCTTGGTCGACTCCGACTCTAAGTCTAAATTAAGTCGACTAAGCTTGTAGTGTTTAATGTTTTCGCTATTCGGACGGGGGTTCGATTCCCCCCAGCTCCACCAAACCAAGAATACTCATCGTCAGATGGGTGTTTTTTGTTTGGTGAGTATAATAAGAGGGAATCGAACGGGCGCGAGTTGGCGCAGCGCCCAGGCAAGGAGCGAAGCGACGCGATAATTCCCCCCAGCTCCATCATTGTATTTTAAGACAAGCATCACGTAAAACCGGTGTTTTTTGGTTAAACATTCGGTAGATTTCTAAAACCTTACTCGTAACCAGTATTGACAGAATAAGTATATTATACTAAATTGTCCTCACATCTCGACACGGAAGGAGTGGTGGCTATAATGTCCTGGCAACAGCTTGGTCAGTATGAGTACGAGTACGATGTGAGAGGCTATACCGGTTGGTACCGTTGTACCGAAGGATGTCTGGCCGACGGCGACTGGCCAGAGTGGAATTACAATACTGGGGAGCAGCGGTAGATCCGGTCTGACCCAACGCTGACCTTACTCAGCCCCCGTGATACACGGGGGCTGAACTGTAGCTCGAAACAAAGCAGGAATGGTGCGAAGAGAATCCGGCTGACGAATGGCTGGGCGAACACCCCTAGTCCCTCCTCAGACCGAAGCCCCGACGACCACTGTGTTGTTGGGGCTTTGTATTCAGGCCATATTTTCACATTTACTCAATATCCAACTGCTCTGAGCCTGAAACAATCTACAAAAAGGTAATAAAATCATATAAATCTAGATCTTGCTTAGGCGAGATCGGTACTCTGATGTCTAGCTTATCGCGATAATAAAATAGCTTGGGGTTGAATCTCAACCCCAAGCTAACTCTCAACCTGTGGCAGAAGTCGGTCCGTTGGGTTCAGTCCTCTGGCGCCTCAACCCAGGCCACATGAACGAAGATCTGAGTCTTCCCCACGCTTCTTCGCTGTGTGAAGCTATAAAGTGGTGTGATCCCGCAGTTCCGAAGTGCGCGCTCTAGCGCGCCCATCAGAAAAGGTGCTCCGCCGATCATTGCGCTTTCGTAACCGCTAAGTGCGGCAATTTCCGCAAGCTCGAGGGCTCGAAGATTAATCAGCATTGCCGTCTCCGGCGTTTCGAAAGTGAGCAGGCTGAGGATATCAACCTTCAGCTCACAGGATGGCTCAACGACACCCGCCAACAGCTGTTCATTGGTCGGTGCATATTGAGTCAAGTTGAAGATTCCGGTCCTACTCATCGTACCCTCCCATATTTTAGATACTTGCATAGCCCGGCCATCCGGATGCATTACGGTGAGCGTGAGAGTGAAAATGATTTTTCAACCTCTGCACTAACCATAGCGCTCTTTTCAAATGACGGTATCGAACAACTTTTAAAGTAAGATTCATATTAATCCTAGATACAGCGAGCAATATAACATTATCTTTATCAGATGTCTAGACTTTTCATCTCCATCTCTTATCCCATGCTAGATTTAAGGCTTAGATTTGTTATTCACTAAATTAAAGAGTTCATTGCATTCAAGTTTTCGAACATTAAATATGCTACTCTCTATAATATGAACTGCCCATTTTGCACTTCTTTTGAGATACAACAAAGAAGATTATTGAAAATGATCTGGCCATGGCATTTTTAACCAATATACCAATCGTACCTGGGCATACTTTAGTCGTCCCTAAAAGGCATGCGGCTAAATACGAGGCACTCGATCAGGACGAAAGTCTGGCTATCGAAGTGCTAAGAACGAAGATAATGCATTCTCTAATAAAGACATTCCGGGCAACTGGCTTTAATTTTGCCTGGAACGACGAAAAGATAGCTGGCCAATCTGTCCCCCACTTTCATCTGCATATCGTGCCGCGGCAAGAGGGTGACACAGGCATCTACGAATATGATCCGAGGCAATTTCTCTCTAGACCTGGATCGAGAGCCGAATCTCCTAAATGAGAATTGCAGGAGATCTCAAGACTATTGAGAGAGGTACTCTAACAATAGTCTTCTTTGTTCTACTGGCTCACTAATACCTTTAATTAGGTCTGGCAGAGGATGTACATTATTGTTACAAACATATTGTACTTGATCGGCAAGTTCGTACTCTTCTTGACATATTGAATGCTTACCGTTATAAACTCATTAACCAACCCGGGATTATCGCAATCTGATAATCACCTCGCAGAGTTCGTCGACTGACGTTCATAGGGTGTAACGCTCGACCGTTACGGCTTGGTTTCAATCCGTTAGTTCTGCCTAACAGGGTGAAATAATAGGTCTTAATTCGTTGAGTTAGGACCTATTTTATTCTTTAGAACGGCCTCAAGCATAATTTCACGTAGCCTTGTTTCACCTTCAAATGGACAATCCTTTAAAAGTTCTATTAACTCGGGGAAGTCGTCTTTGTTATCTCGATTGGGATAGGCAAGGTTGAGATAGATCGCTAATTCAGTATCGGCGGCCGTGGCCAAGTCCCCCGGAAAGATAATCGTATAGTCATCTTGGAACGGATAAATTGATCCACTAGCTTCGCCTATACTTAGAAAAAGCTCCTGCCAATTACTTGGCATGAACGCTATAGAACCTAAGTGTATCGATAGCCTACTAGCGATCGTAATCTGTTCTCGAGTTATGATTAGGGCCCTTCGACCTAATAACTCTCGGTAGAGAACCTGGTTGTCTGATATAAGCTGCAACGCCTCTGCCTCGGTGATTGAGCTTGATTCTAGCTCGCCAGCCTCGACTAATCTCTGACGTTTCTCTTCCAAGGCTTTGATTCTAGCCTCAGACTCTGCGTATAGCTTCACTTCCTCTGGCAACATTCTCTCATTCATTTCGGCTCCTTTTCATAATATACATCTCATACAATATCATCATAAAGATTAGGACTAGCTTTTACTATCTGGATAGGCTATATTCCGTTATAAGGTAGAATGGTCTACCAGCTATCGAGAGGTATCGACAGTGACTACTCCCGATCTACTGGCACGCCAGATGCGAGTAGCCTTTCACCAGGCACCAACCGTGCAAACTGAAACTGATCCGCGAGACGGAAGATTACAACTTTTTGAGGATGGCTTAGGTCTTTATCACCAGGAGGTGTGCATTGTAGTCAGTGCCGCTGCTAACTCGCTACCGATACCTTCAGAGTTGGCGATCAGGTTCATCTACGATGTTTTGATTCCTGGCTATGACAGTGGAAAATACTCTCTGGGTTACATCTATCATTTCGGCCTCTGAGAGTCAGGGTTTGGCCAAAAAGCACCTGCCGACGAGTTCGACAGGTGCTTTTAACACTCGCCTACAATCAAGTATGACTAATTCATAGTTGACAAATGTGTCGTCATGGGGTATATTAACTAAGTTAACTTACTTGAATGAAGGTTCTCGAGTCGTCATCTAGATTCTTCGTTCCCTGTTACTGCAGTCAGAAGCTAAGATTGACACTCATATTCATTCAACCAAGGATTTCGTTTGCCTTATTCACCATCTCGTTCTTCTCGTCCGTTCGCTAGTCGACCGGCCGGTCCACAATTTAATCGACCCTATCAGTTTAACCGAAGCGCCCGACCGCGTTTCGTTAATCCTGGTCTCAAAATCGATGTCAATCGATTTGTTAATCGTGTCACCACTGAAACTACGGCTTTGCCTTACCAGGCCGAGCATCGCTTTAGCGATTTCGCCCTTGATCAGCGTTTGAAGCAAAACATTATTACCAAGGGTTTTGAAACACCAACCCCGATTCAAGATCAGGCTATCCCTCATCTTCTGCAGAATCGCGATGTTATCGGTATCGCTAACACCGGTACTGGTAAAACGGCTGCCTTTCTTATTCCTTTAATCAACAAACTTTTGTTAGAACCTCAGACCAAGGTCTTAATCATGGTCCCAACCCGTGAGTTAGCTCTGCAGATTCAAGAAGAGCTCTTCACCTTTGCCCGTGGCTTAGGCGTTCGCAGCGTTCTGTGTATCGGCGGTACCAATATTCGCCAGCAAATGAGCCTGTTGAGACAGCGCCCAAGCTTCGTCATCGGTACCCCAGGCCGTCTCAAGGATCTGCTCGAACGAAATGCCTTTAATCTCAGCGCCTTTAACGCTGTTGTTTTGGATGAGGCCGATCGAATGCTCGACATGGGCTTCATCGATGATATGCGCTTCTTGCTAGGCTTATTGCCTAAGGCTCGCCAGTCGTTGATGTTCTCGGCGACCTTCTCGCCACAAATCGAGCTCTTAACTCGTGAGTTTCAAACTGATCCGATTCGAATCTCGGTTCAAACCCGAGCGACGGCGGCTAGCGTCGATCAAGATATTGTTCGAGTCAGCGAGTCACAAAAACTCGATACTCTTCACGATATGTTGATCAAGCCAGACTTTAATAAAGTTCTGATCTTTGGTCAGACCAAGCATGGCGTCGAGCGATTAGTCGATAGCTTAGTCGAACGCGGCTTTAAGGCCGCCTCGATTCACGGCAACAAGACTCAGTCAGCCCGA
Organism: uncultured Candidatus Saccharibacteria bacterium; assembly: GCA_964592905.1. Classification (GTDB taxonomy): domain Bacteria; phylum Patescibacteriota; class UBA1384; order CAYGGE01; family CAYGGE01; genus CAZQGJ01. Next base: position 14,021 of record CAZQGJ010000015.1, read on the forward strand.
CAGTTAGCCTTGCGTCGCTTTAAGAATCACGAGGTTCATATCCTAGTAGCTACTGATGTAGCGGCTCGTGGTCTCGACATCCCCGAGGTCAGCCATGTTATTAACTTTGACATTCCTTCAAGCTACGAAGACTACATTCACCGTATTGGCCGAACAGGCCGAGCCGGTCGTGTCGGTAAAGCGCTGACCTTCGTTTCACATCAGTAAACGATCAAACTTTAACGTGTTACTTCAATAGCCTCTCTTGACGAGAGGCTATTTGATTATCGTGTTGAGTCAATATGATTGACAAACCAAGAGAAGTTATATAATCTCGACTCAACTCCAATCATGGAGTTCGACAACAGGGACGGGCACTTCTAGTGAGTGTTGAATATCACTTCACCAAGGCAGAGAGCGAGCGTATCAGAGATGGATATCGCGAGCTGTTAGAACGCCAAAGAACGAGATCGGAGTCCGATCAGTTCTATCATAGACTCTGGCGACGCTGCGAACCGATAGCGCGTGATCGTTTTTCGGGGTACCATGGCTCCAATCGCCATCACCCCTACTTTCTGGACGTCTATCAGGAGTTTTGTCTCGAAGTCTTTAAACTACTCGTTCGTTACGACCCAGAACGTGGCATCCCTTTTGGCAACTACTTCCATTTTCACCTCAATATCCAGCTTAAATGGAGCTGCAGTCGCTTTCAGCGACATATTGCCAGAAGACATGATAGAGGTGAGTATACGGATGAACAGTTGGCTGAGCTTTATGTCGCACCGCCAAGTGCTGAGCCAGATTGGAAACTACTCAAACAGGCATGCTTCGAACACCTGCTAGCTAGAGTCGAAGCTGCCATCACCTACGTCACTGCAACAACGAGTGTGCGTGAAGCAACTATCGAGGATTTCAGAATGCATGTGCTAAACGGCGTGCCACAATCTGAGATTGCGACAGCAAGAGGAGTGAGCCGAGCCAACATCAGCATGGGAGTAAACTCCATGCGCAAGAGAGTTCTACGCTATCTTGACAACCACCCTGATCCCTAGTGGATCCGGGTGGTTTCTTTATGTACTAGCACTGATAGTCGGTTCAACGACGGTATCTTCACCGGTTGATTCGCTGACCAGCGATAGTGAGGCGACCTTATCGCCGGGCTTCAGTCGCATCAGTGATACGCCCTGGGTATCGCGACCTAAGCGTTTAACTGTTTTTAGCGGTAGTCGAATCGTTTGTCCTTGATTCGAGACGATTAAGACATCGCCAGCATCACCTTGTGTCACAAAAGCCTCGACTAACTTGCCGGTCTTTTCGCTGACCTTAGAGGCACGGACACCGACGCCGCCGCGGCTCTGATCGCGGAAGTTGCTGATCGGAGTGCGCTTACCGAT
>CAZQGJ010000016.1:0-1184 GCA_964592905.1 uncultured Candidatus Saccharibacteria bacterium
CAGAGCTGCTTCGATCGTTTCAAAGTCACGCATCTCGCCTAAAAACACGATATTCGGATCTTCGCGGAGAGCTGAACGCAAGGCCTTGGCGAAGCTCAGCGTGTCGGAACCGACTTCGCGCTGTTGAATGATACTTTTGTGATGCTCAAAGAGATACTCGATCGGATCCTCGACAGTAATAATATGGCTGCGTCGGGTGACATTGACCTGTTGGAGCATCGAGGCGGCAGTGGTCGTTTTACCATGACCAGTCGGACCAGTAATTAAGATCAAGCCTTGGTTTAGGTTCATTAGACGAGCCAGCATATCGGGCAAGCCGAGTGAGTTGAGGTCGCGAATCTCTTTGGGGATGAGGCGCAAAGCGCAGGCATGAGAACCGCGCTCAAAGAAGACGTTGACTCGAAAACGCATTGCCTGATAGCCAAAAGAGAAATCTAATTCGCGATCCTGTTCGAGCCGCGCGATCTGCTGGCTGGTCATTAAGCTCTCGGCTAACTTCTTGGCGTCTTCGGGGGTGATGATGCTCTCGCCAGCCACACCGATCAGTTTGCCGTCGATACGCAAGACTGGCGGCACGCCAATAGAGAGATGAAGGTCAGAGGCCTGCCGGCTAATCGCCTCTTCGAGGAGCTTCTTCATTCGACTCGAGGGTGAGAGCCGGGTTGTCGCCGTGCTTGCCGCTGGCGTTGTGGCGTTGCCTGCCAAATTACTGTTGGAGCTATCAGTGTTAGCCGAGGCCGCCGTGGTGGCAGTGGTCGACGTAGCGGCAGTAGCGGCTCCGCCTGATGTGGCCGGCGTGGTCGGCGTAGCTGCCTTTGATGATGTTGAAGCGGTATTAGACGGCATTATTCCCCCTCTTTGGATCTATTATAGCAGTGGTTACTCGCATCACTTCAGCTAACGAGGTGTGGCCGAGCGCTGCTAAGAGATAACCATTGTTGGTCATGGTGACTAAACCGGCCTGGATGGCAGCCGCCTCGATCTCGTTGGCGCTGGCGCGCTTGATGACTAAGGCCTCGATGGTTGGCGTCATCGACAGCACCTCGTAAACGCCCAGACGTCCTTTGAAGCCTTGGAAACACTGGTTACAGCCAACCGGCTTAAAGAACTTAGGTCCCCCGCTCGGTAAGAGCTTAGCCAGCGGCGATTGACTCAGACTCTCGAGCAACAGATTAATCTCAGCC
>CAZQGJ010000016.1:1194-15135 GCA_964592905.1 uncultured Candidatus Saccharibacteria bacterium
GAATCGGGCTGGCGGCAAACTAAACATAATTTGCGGACCAATCTCTGACTAATGACCGCGTTGATCGAACTGGCCACTAGAAACGGCTCAATGCCCATCTCGAGCAGTCGAGGCAAGGCACCAGCCGCGTTGTTGGTATGAAGCGTAGAAAGTACGAGGTGACCGGTCAGAGCGGCCTGGGTGGTCAGCTCAGCGGTTTCTTGGTCGCGAATCTCGCCAACCATAATAATATTGGGATCTTGCCTGAGGATCGAGCGCAGCCCATCGGCAAAGCCATAGCCGATACTCGGCTTGGCCTGGGTTTGGTTGATGCCGGGAATCTCATACTCGACCGGATCCTCAATAGTCACAACATTAACGTTTGGCTTAGAGAGCTGATCAAGAATGGCATAGATGGTCGTGGTTTTACCAGAACCAGTTGGACCGGTCGCCAGAACTACGCCAAACGGCCGATTGATCGCCTGATTAACCTGATTTAAGCTCTCGCCCAGTAGGCCGAGGTCGGTTAGCTTAATTAAACCGAGCGACTGGTCTAAGAGGCGAATAACCACCTTTTCACCCTTAACAGTCGGCAAGGTAGAGACACGGAGATCGATATTGCGCTTGGCCTCGATAATCTGAAAACGACCGTCTTGAGGAATGCGACTCTCGTCGATCTTGAGTTTGGCTAAGATCTTAATTCGCGAAACCAAGGCGGCCATTATCGCCTGTGGTAAGAGCGCGATATCTTGGAGCTGGCCATCGACGCGCAGGCGCAGTCGAAAGCGGTTATTCATCGCCTCGAGATGAACGTCAGAGGCACGCGAGTTCACAGCTAACGAGAGGATCGCCGCCACGATTAACGGGACATTGCCAGATTGAACGATCGGCGTTAGCTCTTGAATCGTCTGAACCGAGATGGTGATCTCGCCTCGATCCAAACTCAAAGAATCATCGGCATTAACCGGCGACTGACCAGGGCTTGCGGCTAACCAGCCAACGTTATTCGGTGGCGAGAGGGGTTGGTTCAACTCAATCGGCTGTTGCTCAGTTGCGGCTGGAGCAACTACGGATGGAGCGGCTGAGTTCGAAGCGGTTGCGTTCGAAGCAACTGCGGCCGGGGCAACTGCAGTTGGCGAAACGGTTTCGCGCTGACTTGGCAAAAGCTGATCCTGGCTCTGTAAAGGCGTGGGTGTGGCTGAGTTAGCTTGAGCAGAGCTTTCGGGTGTTGGTTGAAGTTTAAGACAGTAGGCCTCGAAATAGCTCTGCCACTCGGCTGGAGTCAGAGTCACTAACTCGATCTTAACCTGATTTTTCTGTTCGACCTCTTGGATCATGGTCAGAAGTGGTGGATTGGTCGGCGTCACTGCTCCGGCAATAATCGTCTCGCCGGTTTGCTCGAGGGCGATCAGTTGAAAACGGCGGCAGATCTTAACTGGAAAGAGTTGATAGGTCGAGAGCGAGAGCTGACTCGGGCTGGGCTTGGTCCAAGCCTGAGTCGTTGAGGAGGGTGGTGGGGCTTGAACCGGCACCGCAGCGATTGGGCTTGGCTGTGTAGCCTGATAACCGGCCAGCGCCTGTCGAATACTAGCCAAACTAGCCAGAGCCGGCAGGATCTTTAGATCGAGACGGCGCTGCAGTTGATTAAGAATCGACTGCTGACCACCGGTTAACGGTCGGATCGAGGCGATAGCTACCTGAAGGCCAGCGTTGGTCAGGCCGTAGGCAACTAAATCGTTCTGTCTGGCCACGATCTCGGGCAGCCGGGTTAAGACTGAGGGCTGAATAGGGAGAGTCAAGGTAACTAACGGCAAATTATAGACTTGAGTATAGAGCCGGTGTAAATCCGCCTCGCTGACCAACTGATGCGATAAGAGATAGGCTTCGAGCCCGGCTGAAGATAAGCCAGCCGGTACGGCCTGTGCCTGTTCGGCAGTGATCAGCTGTTCAGCTATCAACAGCTGCAGGACCGAAAGCTGACGCTTGGGCGAATTAGTCGAGAGCGAATCGGCCATCTTAGTTCAGACCAAAAGGATCGGCTTTACCCACGGTAGCGGTACTAGTTGTCGAGGAGTTTTGCGGTGAACTTTGTCGCGTCTGAAGCTCTTGGATCAAGACCGAAGGCAACTCAGCGCTTAAGCTACCACTGGTGAGCGCCGTCTCGGTAGTAGTGAAGATCGGCAAACTCAAGGTCGCAGAGAGTGTCAAAAGCGAGCGATCACGGTCGCTACTCGGCACAATGGCTAAGCTATCAACCAGAATCAAACGGGCCGAACTCTTGAGCTGACCGAGAAACTGGCTAATCGCCAAGTAGTTACCGCGGGCCGAAAGACTGATCGGTAAGCGATCGCCGTTAATTGGATTAGGAGTCAGGCCAGCCAAAGCCAAACCAGACTGTTTAGCGATGGCCTCGATAACGACAGCCGCTGATTCAGGCTTCGCCTCGGCGCCAAGAGCCACCTGCAGCTTAGTGATCAGGGCTGGTTGAGTGGCGTTGGCGGCCTCGAGCGAACTAGCCAGCTTCAGTAAGGCCTGATTCTCGGCCTGCTCTAGCCGTTCGGCCTTGAGCTCATTTTTAGTTTGATTGTATTTTGGCCAACTTTGAGTGGTTAGAAAAACTAGCAAGGCAATAGCCAGACTCGCGGCAGCTAGAACGATCCAGGCCTGATTACTCGTTTTATTCATTACTCTCCTGACCGTTTGAGCCGGTCGAGCCGTTTGAGCCGGTCGAGCTGTTGGAGCCGGTTGAGCTGGTAGAAGCGCTCGAACCGCCCGAGTTGCCAAGAACCGTCATGGCGACTAAAAAGGTTGCCCTCGGCTGGCCAGGTTCGATCAGGCCAGCTGACTCGAGCTGGACCCCAGAGTATTGCGTTGTGCTGGCCTCGAACCGTTTGACTAAAGCCGCTAATTCGGTCAACGAACTAGCCGTACCGGCTAAGCGTAGGCGACGCTCGGGATCGAGACTAATGCTCTCGAGTTGAATGGTTTGCGGTAGATTGGCCTGTAGATCAGTTAAGAGCTGATCAAGCGGTAGAGCGGTTTGGCTAGAGGCGAGGGCGATATAGCTAGAGCTATACTGTTGAATCTGACGAGCAAGGCTACCGGCTAGTTTCTGCTCGGCGTTACTCTGTTCTCGATTTAAGGAGTTAATCTCGGCCTTGGCCGCTACCTGTCGCCAGGCAAACCAAGCCACAGCGATGATCAGCACGGCGTTCAAGCCCAGCCAGAAATACCAACTCCGATTAGAGCCTGGTGATCGAAAACCGGCGACTGGTGTCGAGGCTGAGTTCACTCCCCTCCTTAGTGTTATTCCTATTATGGCTTAATTATTGCCGATCATCAACTAAGCCAAGACTCAGGCCATAGGCGAAACCTGGTGGCGCTAAATCTGGTCGAGCCGATCGACCATCGTTGATCAGAGCGAAGCTTTGGCGCAATAGCGAGATCTGACGGGCGATAAAGACGGCCTTGGCAACTAAACGATTAGCTCCCGGGCCCTTTAATTCCAATCGGCCACTGGTTGGATATTCCTGACGACCTTGGTTCTGACCAGGCAGGAAATAGCTACCGACTAGACCCTGGACACTCTCATCGACGATGAGATTACCGCCCCGACCAGCGTTATCCGGCAACAACATAACGCCAAGACTGGCCTGGGCATCGGCGTAGCGCAACTGGCCGTTGCCAGTAATCTTGAGGTCACCGCCGATAATAATTAAGGTACCGCGACAGTAGACTGTCAGGTCGCCACTCGTGTCTAAGTTGAGGTCGCCTTGGTGTTGCCAAATCTGTCCCTCGGGGCGATCTTGTTTCAGACAGTCGGTCGACAGACCGTCTTGCGTCAAGGCCAGCCGACGGGTCAGGTTTGAGCTACTCAGCTTAGGCGCACCGGTGATTATTCGAGCTAACTCGGACTGAAAGCGTTCGAGGACTCGCGTATAGCTCAAACCGGTTGATTGCGTCAGATCGTAGCGGTCGCGACGCAAAATCAGCCGATCACAACCGAGAGCCGCCTGACAATCGATCTGACCGGTTGAGGACAGGATCGAGTTCTGATCCAGAATAGTTTGATTGTTATTGATCAGCAGGCCGGCCGAGTTAGCGCTCTCTACCTGAGTATGAATATTACCTTTTAGACAGGAGCCGCTATAAATATCGGTCACCGCTACTGCCTCGAGCTGGAGCGTCAGATCGCTTAGTGTAGCGCGGTTAGCGGCGGCGACTGGACAGACCGGTTGAGAAAGAGCCTTGACTTGTAGTAACAGCCTAAATCGCAGGGCGGTGCCGGCCGGAATCGTTTTGAGAGTGGCCTGGAAGCGTTGTCCAAGCTTTTGACTCGAGGCCAAACCAGCGGCCGCACAGTTAGTATCGATCACAGCACCTTCCCCGGCCGCTGTGAAACCTAAACGCTCACAGCTAAAGCTCTGAAGCTCAAAGTAGTTACTATCGATCGGGTCACTCAGCTCAAAAATATTCTGCGCTACGCGCGCCTGCGACTCAGGGTTAGACAGAGTAATCACGGCCTCGATCTGACTATCCGCCTCGCTCAAACTGGGCATAGTTTTAGTCAGACCTAAGTGCGCAACTTGACTAGTCACCGACCGAAAGAGGCTGGCTTGAGCCTGTCCGCAGCTTGAATTAGTCAACGACACTCGGGGCGTCTCAGCCGATAACGCGGCTCGGATAGTCGTCGCGTCGGCCGTCACCTTAACCGGAATGGCAATTAGCTGTTCGCCATTAGCTGGTAGCTCGGGCAGAGTCAGTGATAAAGTTTGACCGCTTCTAACCAGATTTTGATTGGCGAGTGGACCAAACTCAAGTCCGGCCTCGAGAGTTAGCTTGACGGTGATCTGATGCAAACCAGCCGTGACAGGATGTAGTAGTTGGTTCTGATTGGTTAGTTTAAGTAGTAGCTTCAGACTCTGGTTCGGTTCGAGCTGCGGTGTGTCGAGCTCGAGATTAGCCTGTAAGTTAGTTTGGCCACCAACGATCGTTAGCCCGGTCTGTTCGGCCAGGTTATTCTCTGGTTGCAGGTCCTGCACCAAACCAGTGAGCCCAACCCGATTACGGAGCGTGCGACCGGCCGACAGATTAGGCAAGCTATAGTCACACGGCACAATCAGGCGAACTAACTCTTGCCGTTTAGCCTGTGGGGCGAGACCGGCTCTCTCGACTTGCCAAGTGGCCGTGGCTGGCTGATTCTCGCCAACGCTTAGCCACCGTAAATCGTTAATCGGCTGACCTTGGCTATCGATCAATTGATCGACGAGTTGATAGTTGGGGCTCGCCTTTTGACCAAGGTTGGTGGTCGTTAATTGATAATCGATTGACTCACCGAGAGCCACCTGAGCCGTGGTCGCTCCGGAGGCAAAGGCCTTAGTCATCGCCAGATCATATCCAACCGGCGTCAGTAGCCAACAAAGTGAGCCGATAGGCGGAATACCTAATTGATCCGTCTCTAATCTCTGACAGAGGTATCTTTCCTTCTCAAAATCTAAAGTTCCCAACCGATACTCTGTCGTCAGCGTCAGAGTCTGACCTGAGCCAACGCTTAATGAATTAAATTGACCGAGTTTCAGCGCCGTTTCGCCCTGTCGCCAACTTTGTGAGGTCAAGAGGCTATCGGCATTAGCGAAGTTATTACAGTTAGGTGTCGGTACCAGTGCCAAACAATCGGCTAGCTCTGGCTTAGCTAACAGCGACAGCCTGGCAGTAGCAGGACTAAAGTTAGTCACTGTGATGGTTGTTGAAACCGTCTGACCGCTTGGTAAGAGCTCACCGGTCGAGCTCGAGCTCTGCTTAATCTGCCAGGTTTGATAGAGATACTCGCCAGCTAGGCTGTTATTGCTCTGTTGACGATCCAGGCTGGCTAACTGATCGCTCTCTAAACGGACGGTTGCCGACCAAGGTAAGGCCTGACTGATCAACGGCAACTCGAAGCTATAATCGAGCGCCACAGTCAGAGTCCCACCGGCGGGCAGGCTCTCGGGCCGGAGTCGCCATAACAGAGCCGAACCAGAGGCGCTGGTTTGGAGACGGAGATTTGCCTGTGGATTAATCAAGGTGACCTGTTGCAGTTCGACCGGCAGATTGACTCTAAGATTTAACCATTGGTTCGAGAGGTCGCGACCCGGCGACAGATTGATCAAGGTCAGCCAGAGTCGATCCTGATTGGTACCAACCTTGGCCTGGCGCAAACGGGGCTCGACTAACAGTTCGAGATCGTAATCGTTTTGCGGAGTGGCGCTCGGCAAAGCAGAGGCTGAGAGTGTGGGTGTAACAGCCGGCGAGGGCGAGAGTTGGGGGCTAGTCGATGGCGAGGGAGGCGGTGAGCTAGTCTGACCCAAAGTAACTTCATAAGTCGCCTTGGTCTGACAACTCTGATCCAGCGATTCGGCGGTTAGATCTAACTTTAGATCGGCGGCGGTCAACTCGGCCACCGGCACACGGCTGGCTAGCTCGAGCGTTAGGTTTTGATTGGCCAGTGTGGTCGTCGCCGGTAGTTTGATAACCAGTGGGTCGGCAACTCCACCCGACCAGCTTAAATTGAGTTTTGAGCTGGCTAGCGCCGAAATCCGGACCGAGGTGGCTCGCGGTGTCAGATAGCGAAGCGTCAGAAATAGCTTTTGAGTCCCCTGCCCGTTGAAGCTCTGCGAGGGAGGCAACAACCAGGCCAACTGACAGTTAGCGATTGGAGGGGGAGTTGTCTGACAGCTGATCTGTTTGATCCAACCTTGCCAGAAATTGGTTAAGCTGGCCGCATCGGACGAGTGAGTCGACCAACCAGGCAAAGCCGAGGCGGCCTCGACCATAATTCCAGGTAAATTCTGGCCAGAGCTCAGAGCTAGAGTTGCCAATCCAACCGGGGTATTCAGGCCCAAGAGCTCATTACTAGGGTTAGGCAATAAATCTGGTAAGCGAATCGGGTTGACCGGTAAGCGGCCGGCTTTGAGATGGTCGGCTATAGCCAACGACCAGCCCGGATAGCTATCGAGGCCGTCGCCGATAGCCAAAACATAGTTAGTCGTCTCGGGACGAGTCTGACGGGTCAGCTCTGATAGCGCCGTGACTAGACCGGTGCCGAGTTGATTGCCGCTACCCGGAGAGGCACGCAGTTTATCAAGCGCCACCGCCAACGCTTCGGGCTGATTAGTCAAACTGACTAAGCTTTCGCTCGTATTGGCATAGTTGACGAGGCCGATGCGCAGATTCGGCTCGCTCTGCAAAGCCTGCGGGAGCAAAGTTTTGAGCTGCGCCTTGACTGCATTCAGCTGCTTGGCCTCGAGCGAACGATCGATGACAACGATTAGATTCTGGCCCTGACAGGCGATCAACGGTCGGTTGGTCTCGGCATAACGCAGTCGCAAAACTGGCTGATAGTGGAGTTGAGGGAAGAGCGGATTAACTAGCGTTAAAAAATTCTGACAGGATAGACCGACGCTACAATCGAGCTGACAGTTGGTAGCGCCGCACTCGGCGGCCTCGCCGATCCAGAGCTGTAGGTCGCGATTCTGAGCCATGGCCTGCCGGTACTGCCCGGTGATCTCGAGCTTATAGCGGGTGGTCAGGTTCTGTCTGGGCTGTGGCTGATCGGCCAAACGAAAGGGATTGACCTGCTTTTCGGTCAGACGACTGCCCAGAGTGCGGTCAAAATCCCCGCCCAAACGGCTAAAGGGGGTTTGATTAGCGGCCTGCTGCCAAGACAGCTCGTTGGCGACTAAGCGATTAGTGACTAACGGATAGAGGCCCAAATTAAACTGACTCGGCCTCGCCCGAAACGGCGTCACCTTGGCGACACTAGGTGGTAGCGGTTGGGTCAAGAGGTTATCGCTCGAATACAAAATCAGCTCGGCTCGCTCCAGATTAGCGACGTTCGGCAGGCGTTGACGATTATAGTTAAGAATTAGATGGCCGTTTTGCCACAACCAGACTCGCGGCGCCGCCTGATCGACTGGACCGGTCGAGCTGATATAGCGATAGAGGTCGGGTTGATCGAGAGCTACTTCTCGATAGCTGACGGCTGGCGGGTCGGCTGCCCTAGCCTTGGGCGACAGCTTGATGCCGTTCAAAGATAAAGCTAAGCCGAGTATTAAGCCGATGGCCAGCCAGAGCTGACCAAGATGACTTAATCGATTCATTGTTTTGACTCCAGAGTTGTCTGGAGATTTTCGATCAGACAGTTCAGGCCCGGCGTTTGCGACGGAGCGATCAGTTCGAGTAGAGGCTGCTCGAGTGCGGTATAAAAACGGTAACGAACGGTTGGACCGGCCAAACCGTTATAGCTAGTAGCTATTAGGGTGATGCCCGGGCGCGTCGGCGTGATGAGCTTTTGCTCACTGGGTAACAAGGTCAGGTCCTCTGCTTGAGCTTGGTCAATTGAGCGTAATTGAATCTCGGGATAGTTACGCCAGCCTAACTTGGCCTGGCGGATCGACTCCGAGCCGGAATTTAGCCATCGCCAAGCCTTGGGTTGTTGCCAAAGCCAACCAGCTAGCGACGCCGTGCTTAACGGGAGCCGACAGGCCACGCGGCTCGGCGACCAGAACCAACCAATCGCCAAAGCCGAGAGAGCGATTAAAGCGATCAGAGCGCTAATAACAATAATGGCCCGTCTTCTGAACATAGATTCAGTATATCAAGGAAAAGCCGATGTTGCGGGAACAACATCGGCTTCGGTGGTGGATCCTCGAGAGAACCCTGATACAGTGCGTCACTCATTGACAGTTGAGCGGACGCAACGGTCGACGAGTTCACGGATCGAAGCGACACAAATCGTCGGTACGGCCGCTAAGAAGAGATAGGTCAGTAGCTCTAGCGCGCTAGAGGTTGGCCTCAGAATACAGATGGTGCTGGCGGCAACCATCCAGAAGATCAGGATGAGCAAGGTAAACCGATCGGAGTCGGTTCCGGGTGACTGCACGACATTGACCCTTATGCCAGGAGACGCCAAGCGCGTCTTAGCCATTATTATAGCGAGAGAGCCATAGATAGCAAGACTACAAACAGTTCTCCCTAGTATCGCTGACACTAGGGAGAATCTTGGTCTCTCAAGCTGATTAGCTCGAGATAAACCCAGAGAGCTAGATGGCCGATCAGCGCTGGCACGCCACTAATCACTGTCGATAAGCAGAGCGCAAACGTTCGAGGTAGTTCCAGTTCTGGTGCGACCCAGAAGTAAACTACCAACCAGGCGACGGCATAGATGATGATAGTCCAACTATGCCGTGTAATGACGCGATGCGGGTCTTGGTCTTTGTTTTGAGTTGACATGGTTGGCTTCGACACAGACCGACTAAGTCAGATATACACGATTGAAACACAAAAGAAAAGAAAAGACTGCCGCTACTAGGTAACGACAGTCTTAAAGGTTTGGTCACTCACGATCCTGAAGCTTTGCCGGCAAAGATCGATCGTTGTCCAGCTGGTGGCAAGCCGGGATAAAGCGACAGGCCACGATCAAGGACGATTGTTCGTCCATGATTTGCTTCCATAAGCGCAAGTGAGCCAAGGTAAGTACAGACGATCTCTGCAAATTCCATAGGCGTCAAGGCACGTTGCCCCACTAATGGATCCGTTAGCCGTCGCAGAGCATCAGGATCATCGAAGATTCCTCGGACCAGCCAACGATCGTTGTTCAATCGTTTATTTTTTGGATCTAGCACACTCCCCGGAAGCAGTATGGCTAGTCGCGGATCAAGAGGACCGAGCCAGCCGCCACCCATTGCCTCACCAAGGGCATTGAGCGCCTCTTTTGCTACCCTATAGCCGGGTCCTGGAGCATGTTGTCCGGCAAGTACGTACTTCGCATCAACTGACGAGATGACGACAACCAGCGGGTTCGTCTGATGATCCCTCCCCTTGCCTGTCGAGTAATAATCGCTGATGCCGTCCAACATGGTCACGGCTGGCATTAAATTGCCTTGCATGTTGTTCATAACATGCTTGGCTAACTTTTGGCCAGGCTGACGAGGATCCATACTTCCCGCTGCTAGCACCCACTGGGTGACATCGGGTGGTAGCGAAGAAAAGAGACAGTCAACGTCATCCTGATCATCGAGTCTTGTTAGCTCAAAGCGCAACTTATTAGCCAAGCCAGGAGGAAGATTCTCTAGCTTGCCATAGATGCAATCGACCGCAATGACATCTAGGCCTCGTGCGAACAGGGCCTCGACGATTCTCCAGCCGATTGCTCCTCCAGCTCCGGTAACCACGGCGGTACTCATCATTCACCTCTAGCCAGGCTTTCAACCGAACGATTCGGCTGAAGTTAAGGTACTATTTGCAATATACTATTTTTTATATAAGAGGCAAGAGTTAACTAGTTTTGAGACGTCTTTTAACATAGCTCGGTAGCTGGCCAGCCAGAGTTAAACAGGTCATAGTGTCTGGATCGATGCCGCTCGCCCTCAATAACTCTTTAAAATACTGACCGGCAGTGTCAGTCAGTTCAGGCATAGTTGTTGCCTCGGGTAATTTAGCCTGAGCCAAAGCTAAAGCGTTCTCGGTTAAGGCGGCGATCAGGCCATTATACGAAACCATATCGAATAGATGATTAGTCTGCTGTTGGCCGACCGTCTCGGTCGCTAAGAGACGCAGTAAATAGTTGAGCTCTAGCGGTTCTGGTGCGTAGGCGATACCTGGTGCCAACGCTATCCCGGTTGGTAAGCCAGGATTTGTTAGAGTCTGTTTGTGTCCTAAAAACTCATACTGAGCTAGGATCCGATCGCAATCGGCGGCCGTTCCTCGTTTTTCAGGTCGGTCATCAATATACGCTACTAAAGTATCGAAGCGTCGGGTAAGTAAACTGCTCAAGACCTTATAGCTTACTTTATTTAAGCTAGAGGTTTGATAAAGAGCACCATACCAATCGCCGAGTAGATAATGCGGTTCACCGGCTAAGTTGGCTGAAAAATACAGGCGACTGGTGGCAACTGGTACTTTGTCGGCTCCAAAGACACGAAAAGCTGGTTGCTCTTGCCGAATATCATACGAATCGCCTGCAAACTCTACCAAACGAACTAGATTTCCTCGATAAAAATGCTCAGCATCTTCTAGGTCTGCCCGGTTGATCGGTTGAGGATTATGAATCAGGCGATCATACTCGCCGGTTCTAGACAGATTAGATAGATTACGTAGCCAGAGCGCAAAGGCCTCTGGGCTCAGGTCTTCGTCTTGCAATAACTCGTTGATGTGCTGAGGATACGATTCTGGCAAATGATTTACGAATTCGATATCGTCTTTTTCGACTGTCCTTAAAAGTCCCCTGCGTTGAGTGAGTGTTGCGGCCAATCTATCAAGTAGCTCATAGCTCGAAAGGGGCGAAGCCACTTCTACTCGATTAGCTCGGGCTAGATTCAGACGCTGCCAGAGCTCTACTTCGCTCTGCTCTTATGACTCGTTTTTCTCAGGCTGTGGCTGCGTCAATTGGCTTAAGGCGCCAGTAAAGACTCGCTCGCTCAAACCTAATGGAGTTCTTTCTCTCTCGATAACAGGCTGAAACTCCGGCAGTCTAACAGCTGCAGAGAGTTCAGGCAGGTGGGCAGACTCTGGATTCATATTTTTAGTTTAATACTCAACCACCTGCTTGAATAGCGTTTATTATTTATTCAGGGTAACCGCTTGCCACTTCCAATCAGCCCGACTGAGTTCTAATTTAGGCAATACGCCGGTAGTATAAAACCAGCGTTGTCCATTGCGATCGAGCCTATTGGCTAGCTCTTGGTGTTGCTTAAGATATTTTTTTAAGCTTGACGCCATCAGTTCATCTTGACTGATAACATTGACTGACGGACCGACGCGTTGTCGAATCTCTGATTTAACCCAAGTGTAGTGCGTGCAGCCTAATATCAGCTGATCGAGATGGCTAGCGATAATTGGCCTGAGTAGCTCTGTTAAAGCTTGGTCGATAACCGCCTGTTCGGCGCCTTCGTCAATCAAGCTGGCTAATTCGGGAGCGGCCCACTGTTCAAACTGGACCTCTGGATATAGCTTGGCAATCTCTTTAGCATAGGCCTGCGATTTGACCGTCGCCTCTGTCGCTAAGAGTCCAACTTTCTGATGAGTCTGATTAGCCATCGCCTCGAGAGTTGGCACGATGACACCAAGGATTTTTCGTCCCGGATAGCTGGGTAAAACCTCTTGTTGTAAACGACGCAAGGCCTCGGCAGAGGCGGTATTACAGGCTAAGATCACTAATTCGCAGTCGTTAGCCAAGAGCCAAAGCACACCTGCTTTCACCAGAGTAAATAATTCCTCTGGTGTTTTATGACCATAAGGCGCGTTAGCCGCATCAGCTAGATAAATATAATCGTAATCGGGCAGCGCCTCAAATAAACTGATGGCGATTTTAAGGCCGCCTAAGCCGCTATCAAAGAGCCCGAGACGCATCTCGGTACTGCCAGTATTGCCAACCGATCACGCCCCAGAGTAAGAAACCAAAACCAAAAGAGACGATCGGTAAATATGATTTAATCAAGAAAAAGAAACAGATCTGCGAAAAATAAAAACCGAGAGCGATTAAAATCGTGAGGAGCGGCTGACCAGACCGGCGTTCACGTTTATTTTTAACAATTTGAGCTGGCAACCCAAGAAAGGTTAGGCCAAACGAAAAGATGGTGATTAATATACTGAATATATTGACTAGAGTCATGTACTGATATTTATACCACTAAAGTGACTGACTTTATATAAATTAAGTGGCCGCCTCTGTTGAGGCGGCCAACAAGACGTTAAGCTTTCAGGAGTCGGATGGCTAAAAGGGCTACCACCTCGATGATCAGACAGCCGAAGTAGGCACTGACCAGGTTAAGCTTGAACGCCAGACTGAGTCCAAAGGCAATGCTAAGTGGAAACAGCCCGTACACGATAAGATACCCGAGTGCCAGGAAGATATATCCCAGACAGCTCTGCGTAGGTGCAGCGACGTTGGTCACTCCAGAGCTACCACCGATAGTGGTGTAGTGCGGTAGATCCAAGTACGCACGTCTCGTTAGTCCGGGTTGAGTGGCCCTGTAGAGTTGGTAGTCAGCCTCCGTTTTAGGATCTACAAACGTGCCATCCGATCCGATCTCTCTAGATCCCATGTGACCTTATCAACTTTTCTTGCTCGATACACCGAAAGATTTCGATGTAAAATGCAATATACAATCTTCCGTACTCAATGTCAAGATTTAGTCGCTTAATTCGACTTTGGCCAAGGGCTTACTAACTGAAAACGACCGTCTCTACCGAGGCGGTCGTTTCTTATTAGATAGCGAGTCCGCAGACTACCCTATCTACGGTACCTCAGGTGCTGCGACCTGGCCTCAAAAGCTCCAAGAAAGAAGCAGAGTTCGATCTTTGAAACTATAAGCGTTGGCATAGCCACCACTAGCGAACTAAGGTACATACCCTTGACATAATATAGCCAAGTTAGTAGCACCACCAGTTGAAACAGAATGATGGCGCAGACGCCGTGCCAAAAGGCATAGCGAATTGCTCTGTCAGCCGGCCTGGCCAGTTGCAGTGTGGCGGCACCCACTGCAAGCACGCTAACAAGAAAATACAGGATTGGGGGAATGACCTGTGCCAGGAACACGGCATCAAGTGCACGGTTCACCTGAGCCGCTTCGAAGTTAAACCCGGGCAGCATTGAATCAATGCTTTCTAGCGTCGGTTAAGCGCCTCGTAACCAAGCCAAAGAGATGGCGATGACCTATTTAACCATCAATTGACAGTTTTGTCAACCAGTCGCTAGTAGTTTAGAGCGACTGAGCGATCATTCAACCTTGAGAACGGCCATATACACTACGCCTTGAGTGCTCGGACTAAAGTCGCCGTAAAAGACGCGAAGAGTGCCATCGGCCTGAAAATAACCGTCAAGATCGGCGCCATGAATCCCAACTTTGCCGGTTTTTGTCCATTTGAGTCCATCAGTCGAGGTAGCGGCATAGATCTCGGAGTGTGAGTTATAAAACATCAGGT
>CAZQGJ010000017.1:0-15021 GCA_964592905.1 uncultured Candidatus Saccharibacteria bacterium
GCTAAGGGATCGACGGTAAAGTTGTTGAAGGTTTTGATCGGGTAATAATAGGTTTGGGCTAAGCTCAGCTCGGTACCGGCTATCGCCCACTCGCTCAGGTCCAGGTTGGTGTAATCACTGACCCGGCTGATCTCGACTGAGGGATATTGGGCGTAAATTTGACCCTGAATATAGTTGAGTTGGTCCAGCGGCACCCAAACGAAAAATTGAATGAACTGATCCCGACTAGCGATCTCGAAAGAGATCTCGTCCTGTTGGCTGGCCTCGGACTGGAAGATACCGTGCAAGGCGGCAAAGAGCTCTTGAGCTGCCTGAGGCGACTTGTCGTTGAGCTTGGGCGCCATCAACCGCAATAAAGCGTACTCTTTTTTAGCAGTCGTGGGTGTTGCCTTGGCATTACGGCGGAGTTCGAGATAAAGATAAACAGCCATAAGTGGACCAAAGATCACAATGGCTAGCAGGATAGCTTGAAGGATAATCAGACTATTCACTCATCTCCTTGGCTCATTAGTGTAGCAAACTTTCAGCATCTCGCCTATCCAGTTATGTTAAGGCCCTGCTCGTTGAGCAGGGCCTTCTTTAAGCAACGCCGTGATCCTCTTCGTAGCCTCTGACAGCCTGTCGGAACACATGTTTGCACCTTTCCCACGGTGTAGTGACTTGAGGAGGTACTTCAGCCATGGACTCGTAGAGGAGACGAGCGCCATAGGTCTGAATGTAGAGCAAAGGGTAGGCCAGGAAGATCAGCATCATCGGATTGGGCGCCAGCGTATACCAGTAAACCAAGAGGTTTTGGGCTACTAGCATCGGTTGTGCCCAATCTAAGAGAAGTCGTGTCTCTTGACCATCATTCAAGACCCTTCGGAGTCTTCGAACCTGTTCACCTAACGACCAAATTGCCCAAACGACACTCCCAAAACACATCGTTGACAGCTCGCGATAGCCGCCGACAGCCGCAAATAACCAGACTAGCATAGCCCGATACTGGGCGCTGGTGACGATTAACATTGCGTACTCTGATTGAAGCGGCGGCTTGGTCGTTGGTGGAAAGTATATCGATCCAACACACATTAAGAATAGCGACAGGGTGAAACAAACTAGATTGAGAGGGTTCGCATAATCCTCGAAAGGATAATGCCCCTTGAGATTCAGGAGCCACCAGACTTCAGAGAGCACGGCAGGCCCAACTACCAGAGCACAGACGAGAGCGATAAACTGAACGTCTAGCCTGTTCAGGATTACCATCCTCTCACAAAACCGGACAACCAGATATGACAACTCAGTCAGCATCGTCGTTTACCAGGGTACACATCGCGGATGCGATGATTAAAGAGATTATAGAGAAGTTTTAGGCTTGATTCAAGCTCTGAGCTGTCGGGTTCGGCGCCACAATCTAAAGAGGATTACACCGACCAAAACGAGTATAGAACTTAGGGTAAACGGATTTGTGAGCCACTGAATGAAAGCATTCGAGCGCCTTGACGGCTGAGTTATGCCCTTATTGCCGTTCAATGAAGTGGCAGCAGCCAAAGCGGGACTTTCTGCAGGGCTAATAGTTGGCGAGATGGTTGGAGTCGCTACTGGTTCTGGCTTAGTCACTGTAAATTTAATTGGTTCAGAAGCAACGAGGTTATTTTTAGACTTCGAGTAAGCCAAGTAAACCTTGTGTTCACCGGCTTCGAGGGCATCAGTCAAGGTATAGCTCCATTTACCCTCGTTATCTGTTTTAACCGTGTAAACCTTTGGATCGGAAAAGATATAAAGGAAGATCTCACTATTCTTTTTATCAACTACCCGACCACTTAACTTAATCTTGGTGGTCGTGCTAGCGGTTGTGCCGGTATCAGCAGCGTCAGTATCGGTCAGGCTATCGTGAGTCACTTCTGGGGTAGCGATCGAGGCGCTCTCGGTCGAGACCTTGGCGACACTCTCGATTTTACCGGGATCGACCGGCGCGAGATCGACTGGAACGATACCGTTCTCAAAACACTTAAAGGCCTTAATCGCCTCTTCGACTGTCGGTCTGGTCTTGCCCTTGCTAATTAAATTGAACCTTGAACGACTGACGATGCTTTGAATACAGTCAACTGATTGCTTAACCAGCTTCTCGTTTTCGGTTGCGGTAACGGTTGAGTTAGATCTCTTCTCCTTAGATATTGCGACAATCTCTTTGTTATCGTTCTCGCTAGAGGTAGTACTCTTTGACGTTGGAGTGGCCGTTGCAGTGGTGGTAGCGCTTGGCGTGGCGGTAGTAGTGGCCGCAGCCGAGGCAGAGGCAGCGATATAAGCCTGTCCGGCACTGGTTGATTCAAAGGGTGTATCCCATTCTGGTAAGCAGCTAGTAGCGAACCGTAATTCAACGGCCTTACTCTCGTAAGTTGAGTCTTCGTTAAACATGGACACAACAGGAATAGTATTGTCGCGCAGAGCTAGGTGTTGTGTTCGTGCTGCCGAGCAGTTAACCATCACCGAAGAGCTGATGGAGATATCTTTGCCACCGACTGTGCTAGTAGTGAACTCACCGGCACTATTAGTGGTTAATTCATAAGTAGCCAATCGATAATCAATATTAACAGTGTTGAATGCTAATTCTACCCCGGCTACTGGTTGACCGTTCTGGTCTACGAGCTTACCCTTAATCTCTTTGGGTCGCAGATCATTTTGTGGCGGGTAACCGACGAACGGGACATCAATATTGACCGATCCACTAGCCGGTACAGTTAAAGTTTTAGGGCCAGGGAAGAAACCATAAACACTTCCGAGCGTAATTAATGGGCCGCCATTGACATCGATCTTGTACTCGCCGGCAGGAATATTAAAAAATCGAAACATTCCAGATCCAGTTCGGCTAGATACGCCGAATGATAAACCGACATGAGGCAATGCTTTATAAACCGTACCGGTAGCGATATTGGTTAGGCGAATATAATAATCATTAGCTATACCGTTAGCATAAAAAGTTGTACCGGTAACATTCGGTGTGCCTATAACCAATGGGTTACTCTGGACTAGATGATCACCTAAAAATAAGTAATACACTCCAGGCGTGGTCGGATTCTTGACGTTGTTTAGCTTAATTACTACGTCGGTATTTGCAGGTATGTTAGTTGTATTTTTCAACAGAAATGATCGTTCGCCAGGTCCAAATAAAACTGAAAGATAAGGAGCAGCCGATAGATCAAGCGTCGAACCCTTAAAGCCAATAAATTTAATATTATCGTCAGAAGCCTTTTCAGAATCGAGAGGTTTAACGGTTAAGAGGCTGAAACTACTATAGTCCCCCTCGTAAATAAGCTCCCTGGTGTGCATTTTAATTGTGTAGTTAGTGGTAGCCCCTGGAGCTGGATTATCAATAATTAATTCAAATTGGTCAATAGAACGCCCACTACCAAGACCAGCTTTAGCTTTTTCGATTGGTTCAGAAACAGGTGAACCAAGATGGTTTAATGCTATTCCGATGCCAAGAATAAAGATTAACAGTAAACTAATTAGTAGATAGGGCGTTTGATGCTTATGTTGCATAGCTATAGTCAACTAGGTACACGTCATAGTGTCAAGTGGATTTAACTTTTTGAGACCGGGTCGGTAGTGCTCGCCCCTGGCACGTCGGCGATGCGGGTGCGTTCGTAGATCTCGGCATCAACCAATCCCCTCTCGCGACCGAAGTAATGGCGTGATTGTTGCTTAACACGATGACCGACTTCGGGAGAGCTGGGGCTGGCATCCTTGGCGATCTCCATCGAGAAAGGACGTTGAGGCGTGTTATCAACTAACAATTTAACATAGGCATTAAAGCGCTCGATATTATTGAGGTCTCGGGCGGTAAAGATCGGCGAAAACTCTTTTTCGAGTAATTCGGCATCTGGGACGCCGATACGATAGCTAATGACCGTCCCGACGTTACCGATAACGGCATCGCGAACCTGTTCTTGGACTTGACTAATATACTGATTGGTAATTGAGAGGTTAAGACGATATTTGCGCGCCTCTGACAAGATACTGGCAAAGGTGTCAGTGGCTAGATTCTGAAACTCATCAACATAGAGATAGAAATCACGGCGTTGCTCTTCGGGTATGTTATGACGGCCCATGGCTGCCGTATAGATCTTGGCAACCAGAATCATACCGAGGAGCGCCGAGTTCATCTCGCCAACCTTGCCCTTGGAAAGGTTGACAATCAAGATCTTGCCGTTATCCATAACCTGCTGGATACTAAATGAGCTCTTGGCCTGACCGATAATATTACGCATCATCTGGTTAGTCATAAAACGACCAAACTTACTGATGAAATAGTTATACATCTCGGATTTGTGGAAGTCAGCGGTCTTGGCCATCTGCTGTTCCCAGAACGCCCGTACCACTGGGTCAGTCACATATTTAACGTGCTCTTCGCGATACTGATCATCGGTAAAGAGGCGCGGCATCTCGATTAAGGTGCCGCCAGCTGGCCATTCCATGAGGGTCAGGGCGGCGTTACGCAACCAGTGCTCGAACTGCGGCCCAACGATACCGGTCTGGTTAGGGTCAAATAGCTTGTAAAAGATCTGAATCGTCTCTTGGATCAAAAAGTCTTTCTGTTCGGCTGTCTCCCACTCAAGAAGGTTGAGGCCAAAAGGACGATCGAGATCACCCGGATCAAAGTAGATAACATCGTTAGCGCGATGCGGCGGAATCTTGGAGAGCAAGGCCTCGGCGGTGTCGCCGTGTGGATCGATAAAACAGACGCCGCGGCCGGCCTGAATATCTTGCATAATCATCTGCTCGAACAGAGTAGTTTTACCGGTTCCGGTCATCCCGATCATATATAGATGTCGACGGCGATCCTCGGGGCGGAGATAGATCGGGCGGCGCTCGCCACGAAAAACGTTGTTACCTAAGAAGAGGCCTTCGGTTGGCAAGGTACTGGGAGCTGGAGCCCGTTTAGCCCGGAGCCAACGAATATTAGGAGTAGCAATCTCGGGATCAGGAAAATGATAGAGGCTAACCAGCTCCTCGGCGTTGAGCAGCATCGATTGACCGATGAAGCTACGCATCGCCACTTGGCGGTACCAAGCGGTCTGATTTGCCGGTATCTTGTCGGCCTTGAGAGAGTTGCCAACCGGGTTTTTAAACTGACTAAAAGCAGCTAGAAGGTTATTGAGATAGATCTCAGCCTCGGCCTGAGTCGGAGCGGCGGCCAAGACGCGGACGATAGTTTCGAAGCCGGCCTTGGCGCCTTTTTCTGAAACACCTTTGAGCTTCTCGTCTTCGATCGGCGACAGCTTAAGCTGTGGCTCTTTGTCGTTGCTCTCGGGGCCCTTAATTAGTTGACCGATCTCTTTGAAAGCCTGTTTACCGTCAAAGTTATCAGCCTGAATAGATTTGCCGCTGGCCAAGGTTCGACTGGCCTGTTCGGAAGCCTTGCGCCATTTCTCGTCGGTCGGTCTGACTAAGAGTTGGATCAGTCCTCTACCCGATTCGCCTAGCTTGGATAAGGCGTTGGTCAGGTTAGATTCTGGGTCACTCTCGAGCTGTTTATAGGTTTTAATCGGTAAAATAAATCGCTTGTCTTGTTTGAGACTTGCGCCGACACTGACCAGGCCCTCGTCAAAAAAGCCGAATTCGCGGCTCTCTTGGATGACGGCGCTAGGATAGTAGGCGTAAATAGTTTTTTCGAGCAAGCTACGCAGTGATTTGGGTGTGCCGATAAAGAAGATGATCTCGTTGTTTTTAGCCAGAATTTCACAACTGAGATGAGTCTGACCCTGCCAACGGCGTTGCCAGTTACTGGAATAGATTGAGGTAAGCGAGGCGAACATCTGTTCGGCCAGACCAACTCGTTCGTTCCAGCGTTGCTTGGCCTCTGGGCTATCGGGTGGAATGTCTTTGGGCACTAAAACCGAGAGCATTACCATATTTTTGGCCATCTCGATTTGGAAGCTATGTCGCCAGATGCGTAACCACAACCAACCAGCTGTGACCGCGGCGGCTACAAGGACTAGGGCGATGAAAAGTTCAAGCCAGATCATTATGCGGCTAGAGAGTTTTCTGAGCCAAGCAGTGTTTCTAGAGTAGCTGGCTGATAGTTATCTGGATCATCTAATGCTGAAATTTTAGATACGGCTACAGTCTCTGGATTAACAACTGATTGGGTTGGTGCTGTGACAACCTTGAGCGTGGGGGGTTGTTCAGAAGACGGCTCAGTGGCGTGATCAACTCGTTCCGGGGTTATCCCTATTTGATCTAAGTCATTCTGACGAATTGGCACCGACTGGTCAGGCGATGCTGGCGATGCTGGGTATTCCGATCTGTTAATACCAAAAATGCCGGGTTCAACCGGTTTAAGTCCTGTGGGAGATACGTTTAAACGAGGGTCATTAACCATCTCTACTCCTTCAGTATTTGATTATACCAGATGAGTGATTGGTTTGTAAAGGTGGCTCAGTTAACTCAAAAAGGGAGCGAAGCGCTGATTAAAGGTTTGGTCGTTGATCGCCTGTCGAATCTCTTTCATCAGGGTCAATAAGGTAGCAATATTATGTAAACTGACGAGGCGAATACCGACGACCTCACGCTCTTTTAATAAGTGATTAAGATAGCTAACGGAATAGCCGCCAAGACAAGCCGGGCACTGACAGAGTGGATCGATGACCGCCAACGAGCTCTTGAACTGAGCGGCTCGTAAATCGATCTTGTGGTAGTCTGCGATCAACCCTGAGTCATCGCGATGCGCCTGCCAGGCCACGCCGTAACGACCCAAGCGTGTCGGCAGCACACAATCAAACATATCAAAGCCATAGGCAACGGCCCGAATAATATCGGCTGGTTCACCGATGCCCATTAGGTAATGCGGCAGTTTCGGCGGCAAGATCGGGCCGGTCCACTCCATCACCTGATACATATGAGTCTTACCCTCGCCAACCGAGACACCGCCAACGGCGATGCCATCGAGAGGCAGGCTCGACATAAACTCGATACTGGCTTGGCGTAAATCAGCGTAAGTTGAACCCTGAGCGATACCAAACAGATTATGAGCGGCTAGCTCTGGTTTATTCGCTTTAAGGGCCTGGAAGTAACCACTCCCTCGCTTGGCATAACGATGAGTCCGTTCCATCGAGCTCTTGGCCCGTTCGTAAGAGGCTGGGTACTCGGTACACTCATCGAGCATCATCATAATGTCAGAGCCGATAGCTAACTGAATATCGATCACATTTTCTGGGCTAAAAAAGTGTTGACTACCGTCGAGATGAGAGGTGAAGCGAATCCCCTCTTCGGTAATTTTGACGAGTCCGGCGTTGACTTCGTCAGCATCGTAGCTAGCTTTTTTAGTCGGTTCAGCCGGATCGGTCAGAGTTTGATTAGGAGCAATTAATTGACGGTTACCCAGAGAAAAGACCTGAAAGCCACCAGAGTCGGTCAAGATCGGTCCTTGCCAACGGTTCCATTCGGCTAGACCGCCAAACTGTTCGAGCTGCTTGTGGCCCGGCCGTAAATAAAGATGGTAGGTATTACCCAAGATCATCTCGGCACCAAGGGCACGCAGTTCGTCAGGCAAGAGCGTTTTGACCGCCCCAACCGTACCTACCGGCATAAAGGTTGGCGTCTGGACTGTGCCTCGGGCTAGGACCAGTTCGCCAGTCCGAGCCAAACTAGAGTCAAGCTGGGTTTTAATGTTGAATTGAAGCATAAGACTATCTTAGCAGATTTGGGCCTTTTTAACAGGTTAGCCCGTGCTCTCAGATGAAAGTACGGGCTAGTAGTGGTCGTCGAGCTCGTCAGAGCAGGTTAATGATGTCGTGGGCATTGCGCTGAGTAGGCTTCCTGGACCTTGGCGGGCGATCGGCAAGCTCACTTCTTTGCAAAGAGAGTACAAGCCAAGCACCTAGAGGGATCATGATGAGCAACCCGAGAGTCATCAGGAGTTCTTGAACTTCCATGGTCGTCTCCCGATTGGGCGTACAGATTGATCGACTCAATCTTATACGTATTAAAGTATCATACGCACTAAATGTCAAGGGTTACTGACAGTTTATCCACAGACCAAAAGAGCGCCCCAACGGGCGCTCTTGAAGTTAAACAGGTTAACTTAAGGTAAATTACTTGAGTTCGACGATGGCGCCGGCGGCTTCAAGCTTGGCCTTGGCGGCTTCGGCATCGTCTTTTTTGGCGTTCATCAGAACTTCTTTAGGAGCGGACTCAACTAGGGTTTTAGCCTCGACTAAACCGAGCTCTGGTTTGACTTCGCGGACAGCCTTGATAACGGCGATCTTGTTGGCACCAGCGCCGGTCAAGACAACGTTAAAGCTGGTCTTTTCTTCGGCTGGGGCGGCATCGGCAGAGCCGGCGCCGGCAGGAGCGGCCATCATCATCGGAGCGGCGGCAGAAACGCCAAAGCGCTCTTCGAGGGTCTTAACCAAAGCGGCTAATTTAGCGACTGGTAAGGCCTCGATCTGGCTGATAATCGAATCAAACTCGGTTGATTCAGGGGTAGTCTTCATTTCGTCTGACATAATAATTCCTTTCGTGAATTTAACTTAAATTAATTGGCTGAAGCGGATTGTTTTTGCTCGTACTGATGCAAAGCTTGGACTAAGCCACGCAGATTGCCGTTCAAGACGCTGACCAAACCGGACAATGGTGAGGCGATACTGCCAACCAAACGGGAAAGCAGCTCTTCGCGACTTGGCAAGGCGGCCAGAGCCGTGACGCCATCGACAGTTAGTAGTTGGCCATCGAGCAAACCACCCATGATGGTCAGATGCTCGAACTCTTTGGCCAATTTAACTGTAGTTTTGGCAGTCTGGATCAGATCTTGTCCATAGATACAGGCCAAGTGCTGATCAAAGGCCTCGGTTTCGTGAGGCAAGTTAGCCGCGACTAGAGCCTTGCGTAAAAGCGTGGCCTTGGCAACCTGATACTGTGAACCGATCTCGGCAAAACGACCCCGGATCTGATCGACCTCTTTAGCCTTGAGACCAGCGTAGTTGATAAAGATAATCAATTCGGCTTGATCGATCAGCTGTTCGAGACCAGCCAAACGGGTAGCTTTTTGAGCGCGAGTAATGCGCATGGGCGATCTCCTATTTTGAGTATAAAAAAACTCTGTGCCCAGACAGAGTTCACCTTATCATTAAAATAACAAGGAAACCTATGCAGGTACGACCTTTTAATTCCGTTTAACGGACCCCTGCAGTCTTGGGCTTACTGGTTGATTATGCCAAACTTAAGTTTTTTTGTCAAGGTCAGGTAAACGATCGACTAACTGTTTCCGAGCCGCGTTGGCCTGTTTGGCGACGACATGAGTCAACTCCCCTGCCACCTGGCCAACAGTTTCTTGCAAAGTATCTGTCACTTGATCGAATTGACGCAATCTTTGATTCAGGTCGCGTTGCCAATGATACGGTAGTTCAAAAAGTTCACGTCGCTCGATGAGGTAGATCGCTTGGGCAGCATAATAGAGGGTGACGATGACGAAATACAACGGATCAAAGCTATCGGCAGCCACTAATTTATTGATTTGAAGCAAAATAAAGCTAATGAGAATGACTAGAAGAGTCAAAAGCCAACCCAAATGGGTCTGTTTGGTCAATAAATAGCCGCCACCCAGTGCAAAGATCGAGGTCAGAAAGACGATAATCGAAAGCCAGTTAAAGGAGATCTGACCGAAGAAATCAATCAGTCCAATAACCCCAGCGAAGATGGTTAAAAAACCGATCACCGGCAGGATAATTAAATCTAATTCATTAAATCGAGTTGTCACAGATCAAGTATGATCGATCGTCCCGCTAAACACAAGTTGAGAAAAGAGGTTAAACCTGAAGTTTAACGGCCCGACCCATGGTTGGGGCTAAATGAACGGCCTGGATCTTACTGGCCGGTAAGGCCGCGATAAAGGTCTCGATATTAGCAATCAACTGGCTGTCAGCAAAGCTTAAACGACCAATTGGCTGATGAATGTTTGAGCTCGAATCGGCTTTGTATTCAACGCGACCGCTCTTAAGTTCGGCGGCGACCTTTTCCGGGTCTTCGGTCACGGTGCCGGCTTTAGGATTTGGCATTAAGCCGCGGGGGCCGAGGATCTTAGCTAATTTAGAGAGCTTTGGCATCATGGCCGGGGTGGCAACAGCGACATCGAAATCCAGCCAGCCCTTTTCGATCTTTTCAATAATTTCGTCAGTAATAATGGCAACCTTGCGATCTTTGCCGGTACCATGCGGTAGATTAACTAAACCGCGAACTAAATCGTCACCTTTTTTAGCTGGAACTAAACGAATATGCAGATCTAAACTGGCATCAAACTTGGCTAAATTATTGGCCCGAGCCTGTGCGATGCCTTCTGAGATGGTGTAGCTCTCGGCCTGGTCGTGTTCGGCTTTGGCTCGATAGTTAGCCGAGCGCTTCGGTTTGCCAGTCGATTTGGTTTTGACAACTGGTTTAACAGCTTCGCCTTCGCCTATGGCATCGGCTGAGGCTTCGGTCGCTTCATCACCGTTAGCCTTCGCCTTAGTCTCTGTTTTTGACTCTAAGGTATGATTCGAATCGGCGGTCACATCGGCAAACAGTTGATTCAAAGCCGTCTCGTCATTGTTGTTGTAATCGTTATTCATTAGGTCTCTTTCTGTGGTAATAGCGTCTGACGACTCCCACGTTATCCCCCACGGTTATTATAGTTGAGATTATATCAGGTTTGCGACTCGATCGTCAAGCGTTGCGGCGAGAGCTTCGGTTGAGCTAAAGTCCGAATCAACCACTGGCTAAAGAGCTCAAGGCTGGCTTGATGAGCGGGTAGCTCGGCCGCGGCAAAGGGCGCCAGTACAAACTCGGCTCCGGCTAGACGGCCCGGTGAGGCACTGTCGATGGTACTAGCAGAGCCGCTGGTAGAGGCAGATGAGGCGATACCTAACCGTAACCGCCAAAAATCTGAGGTTTTGAGCGCCTCGATAATCGAATCAAGGCCGTGATGACCGGCGCTCTGACCGGACCATTGAAACTTGGCTGTCCCGAGCGGTAGGTCCAGTTCGTCGGCCAGAACGATCAGTTGAGCCGGCTCTAGATGATAATAATCAAGAAAGCTCTGGATCGCCTCGCCAGAACGGTTCATGTAGAGTTGAGGGCGAATCAACTCGAGTCCGACTTCAGGAGTCAGCTGATGTTTGAGAGTTAGATTGCGTTGATGTCGATCTGATTGCCAATCAGATGAACCCAAACTATCGGCTAATTTAAGCAACAGCTGCTCGCCAAAGTTATGGCGAGTTGCCTGGTAACGGGCTTCGGGATTACCTAATCCGGCAATGACCCATTTGGTCATTAGCCGAGTCCGGGGATATTTAAGCCCAAGCCACCCATTAAATCCTTGGCCTTGGCGGCTGCTACTGTCTGGGCTTTGACTAGGCCTTCGTTGAGAGTTTTTTGTAGCTCGCGCTCGAGGTCGTTCTGGCGACTAGGCACCAACCAACTGGGGTCGATCTTAATTGACTTTAAATGCATCTCGGCATTAAAGATGGCCACGATCTGACCAGCCGCGCCGGACGCCTCGATCTCGGTGGCCTTGAGCTCTTTTTGGAGCTCTTTCCCCTTTTTTTGGAGGTCATAAAGCTGTTTCATCTTGTCGATCATAATCTATACCTTTCCGTTTGATGCTCTGATTTTAGCAGAATTAACCGGTTGACTCAACCTGACTTTCGAGATAGGCCTCGATCAACGGTAACAGCTCTCCGTTTAAAACGCCGACAGTATCGCTGGTTTCGAAGTTACTGCGGTGATCCTTGACCAGCTGATACGGATGCAGCACATAAGATCGGATCTGATTCCCCCACTCGGCCGAGACGTGGTCGCCCTTGATCTGACGCAACTTGAGGCGTTCTTGCTCGAGCTGCCTCTGAATTAATCGAGCGGTTAGGACCTTGAAAGCTAGCTCTTTGTTCTGGAGCTGACTTCGCTCATTTTGCATCGTAACGACCAATCCAGTCGGTAGATGGGTTAAGCGAACAGCCGAATCGGTCGTATTAACGGATTGTCCGCCGTGTCCGCCGGCCCTATAGACATCGATCTTGACCTCGTCAGATTTGAGCAACAGTTCGGGCTTGGGTATCTCTGGTCCAACCTCGACTAAAGCAAAGGAAGTATGACGAGCTTTGTCGGCATCAAAGGGTGAGATCCGCACTAAACGATGAACGCCGGCCTCGGCCTGTAGATAGCCATAGGCCAGATCGCCCTTGATTAAAAAGGTAACCGATTTTAAACCAGCCGTCTCACCGGGCGAGGAATCTAAGAGCTCAAAGGAGAGGCCTTGCGCTGAGGCAAAGCCCTGATACATGCGATAGAGCATCGCCGTCCAGTCTTGGGCCTCGGTCCCACCGGCACCGGCCGAAATCGAGACAATAGCGTTAGCCTCGACATATTGACCCTGAAAGAGCGTCTGGCGGTAAAGCGTTTGGTAAAGCGCCTGGCTGGCCGGTATATCAGGCTCGAGACAGAGCAAATCATAATCATCGATCAACTGTTCAAGTCGGGCTAGTTGCTTGGTGGCGGTAGCCGAACTGGCATAATCCTGCCAAAAATCGCTCTGTTGCATCGCCTGCTTGAGCGCTTGAACGGTTTGTCGATGCTCATCGATAGCCAAAAGCTCACCGAGACGGGTTATCTGTTGGGTGGTCATAGGTTCAGTATAGCAAAACTGACTTCTACCCAATGAATACAGAACTGCCCGACCCTAATGGGTCGGGCAGAGAGTTAGAACTAGGCATCTACGACTACTGACAGTCGCAGCTCAGTTGCAACGCCTACAACGAGACAAGACATGGACATTCAAGTCCGATCTCGTGGTCTAGATGGTAGTAAGTCGATTTGAGGTGTATACCTTCAGGGACTCGTAAGATCCGAAGGAAATACAGGTTGTCATAGGCACCTGGGTAATGATAGGTTCGCCCGCTTGGCAAAGGCTGAGAGAGCACGATCATATGCTCATAGACCTGCAAGTCGCAATCACCCGTGGTACGGAGCTGACGCAACCATTGCAAGACAAGCAACGCTGCATACTCCGGAGCCGAGAAGCAAAAACCGTGCGCTGAAAGTTGTTGGTAAAAGTTGCGAAATCTAGGATTGCATTTGTTCCCGAACTGAAATGGCGTCACCACGCACCCAGAGATCGTGGTGACGTCCTGTATGCAACCGATTGCGGGCAATCGAGTGCTACGCAAGTCATCTTCGGACTCCAGTACGCCGTTGCCGATCAACGTAGCGATCAGTTGGTTCGCAGTCTTACATTCTCCGGTCTGAACCGTGAACCGGGATTCCATCGCAAAAGACTGACTGATAGGGTGAAGTGCCACTACCGATTCTCCTTAACGAGAACGTCCGAAACCGTCGGTACTGCGGTCTAGTCTCGACATAAGACAAGAGTGCTAAAAGTTAATCGTTAGCTTTCAGGACACTTATCTCATATGAATATTAAAGTTCACATACGTGCTTATCCGAGTAGGAATTTAATCACAAGACGTACGCTAGTCTTAGCGGATACGGCTGAACCAGTAGCCAAGTCCGAGTAAGGCTAGGACGCTAGCCACTAAGTTAGTGGCGCTACCGGCTTTGGGTAAGAGCGGAGTGGCGGATTTGGCACAGTCGATACCGACGGTGGCCTCGGCGCTCAGGAGCGGCCAGCGATTGAGGTTTGCCTCGATCGGAAGCTCTTTAACCTGATAGATCTTGGCCGTCGCCCGGTTGGTCATCTGACTCTGACAGGCCTGGCCGAAACCGATCACGACAGGAAACTCGATGTGAACGATCTCGCCAGGTTGCAAGGAAAGCGGCAGATTAACTACAGTATCGGTCAGATTTGCCAAGCGGCTCTTTTGACCTCGTTGAGCTAAGGTAGTTTCACCGATAACCCGTTGGTTAGCCGGTAGATAGTCTCGTAGCGTCACTCGCTCAATCGTGGTCTGACCGCGATTGATTAAGGTCAATCGATAAAGTAACGACTGATTAACCCGCGCTATGGCTAAGTTAGTCAACGGCTGTTGATTGTAGCTCAGGTTAGCCACTCGCTTTTCAAGCACTAACTGCGTCTCGAGAATCGGTTGAGCTACTGGCTGCGGTGCCGGCGTCGGTGTTGGTGTCGGGGTAGGAGTTGGAGTAGGAGTCACCAAGACAACAACTGTCACCAGCGTTGGAGTTGGTGTTGGAGTTGGCGTTGGAGTCGGGGTAGGTGTCGGGGTAGGTGTCGGTGTTGGAGTAGGAGTTGGAGTAGGTGTTGGTGTCGGTGTTGGAGTTGGGGTAGGCGTAGGAGTAGGAGGCGGAGTAGGAGTAGGAGTTGGAGTTGGCGTAGAAGTAGGAGTAGGAGTTGGAGTTGGCGTTGGAGTCGCTAATTTAAAAGCATTCTTAAAGACGGCCTGTTGAATCGGCGAGGCCAAACCGAGGGTAAACTCGGCATTTTCAACCTTAACTAGCTCATAATTAGCTGGAGTTACCTCTTCGACTCGATACTGACCAAACTGCAGATCGCCGACCTCGACTAAACCGTTTTGTCCAGTCGTCACTAAACGAGTTTGACTGGTTGGGCCGATCGGACCGATCAGTCTAAATTGAACAACCTTGTCTGGGTGATTAGTCGTAATCCAGCCAGTTGCCGGTTGATAGATGTGTTTATCGATAATCACCCGGCCAGTCAAACTTGGGGCCGCTTTAACCCGTAACTGGGCCACGATAAAGATTGAGTTACTGATGCCACCAGAGGCTAATTCACCGTACTGGACAAAGTTAGACCAGGGGTTAGCCTGTCCGAGCGGTCGCGAAACCAATTGATTGGACGGGTCTAAATAGTAATAGCGAGCCGAACCGGCCATAAACTCTAAATTAGCGCCGATTGGTAATTTAATTCTGGCCGAACTCTGATCGAGGCCGTGATTAGCTGCCTTGGCCTGACCAAGAATACGATGATCAGTGGTGCTGTCGGCTTGATCGGTCAACTTGAGTTCGAGATTTTTGAGAGTTGAGTTAACTTCTAACGGTCGGTCGTTATAGGCACGCAGTTAAACCGAGACGATT
>CAZQGJ010000018.1:0-15019 GCA_964592905.1 uncultured Candidatus Saccharibacteria bacterium
TTGACCAGCATAAACTGAAAGTATTGTTTCCAAAGCGACCTCTGACCATCGGCAAAAGTCCAGCGACGGTTATTCCAAAAGCTATTGGTTGCCGCAAAAATAAAGGATAGCGAAGCTGCTAAATAAACGTTCCAATGCCAGACACTAAAAAATACATAATAAAGACCAAAATCAATAATAACGTTACTAACTCCAACTATTAAGAATTTTATAACTTTTTGCATTTCTTTATTCATTGCTTTAGGATATCATTTTAAATAACTAATCCAATAGTTCAGATGCTAAGCAGAGGTCAAGATGAGTCTAAAGCAACTTCGGATTTTTTTCTCTGATAATTGGAGATTTTTACTGCCGATTCTTTCAGTCGGGATTATTAGCTGGTATCCGACCTTGGATTTTTGGTTTCTCAAGGCCTTCGAAGCCAGTTGGTTGAACGATGCTTGGCCGTATTCTTTGCCTGGATTGATTCGGACTCATGCTTTTATCTATTGGCTAAATCTCAAGGTCTTTGGTTGGAACGCTTGGGGCTGGTATCTGGTGGCTATCGTTTTACAGTTGATAGCGGCGATCGTTTTTTTTAAGACCTTGCTCGCCTTAACGAAAGATAATCGCTTGATAGCTACTGCCTCGAGCCTCTTTTTTGTCGCCAATATCGCCTATCACGATGTGATTACTTGGGGCAGCTTTAATTCGTACTACCCTCTTTTGCTAATCTGGATGTTGTTATCCTTACTCCAGTTTTATTATTTTAAAACTACAGGCAAGATCAAGCATTACTATTTAACCGTCAGCTGTTTAATTTTAGCTTTCTATACCAGGGAGACTGGAATCTTGATGATTCCTTTACTCACGGTCTTTGATCTTCTCACTACGCCCGGTCTGAATAGACTGAGCAGTTGGTGGCCATTGATTAAGCGTCAAATCGCTTTCTATGCCTTGATCGTTGTCTTTTTGGTGTTGCGCGAAGTTTATGGCGGCACCATCGGTGACACCGTCGACAGCAACTATAAATTACAGGTTCGACTCTTGCACGATCGAGCCTACGGTGAATATTTACGTATAGTTGCCCTGACTTTTGGTAAGCTCATCCCACCTATACTGTTACCCTATCCTTGGCTAAATGAGTGGAGGTCAAGTTTATTGGTTGGCGGTGATGCGGATTGGTTAAGAAATAACTTTTTCTCTCGTATAGGTTACGCTACATATTTTATTTTAGCCTTACCGGCCTTGGTGTGGCGTCAGCGACCAATTTACGGCAAGCTCTTCGCCTTTAGCTGGGTTTGGATCGGCGCCTGTTGTTTGTTTATCGCTGCTCTTTTGCCAGCCGTCAACGAGGTGCTGGTGCGTGACTACGAAGAGATAACTTCTAGGTATCGCTACTTTGCTTTTGTGGCAGCGACGGTGATCTATGGCGGTCTTTTGAGCATATTCTACGAACGGCTGAAAACCATCGGTTGGCTTAAGCGTTTTAAGCCGTTGCCGATGCTGGTTTGGACAGTCATTGTCGCGGCCGTCGCTGTATTTAATATTCTTGAACTTCACCGGATCGAGCGATTGATGAACAAAAAAGAATACGCTGATGCAAAGAATTTTCATCAGATCTTCAGAAAAGAGTTTCCGACACTGCCTAAAAAAGCAGCTTTCTATATCTATCCGCACGCTGCTAATATTAATAACTACCTATTCGAGTGGTATTTAATTAAAGATAATCTCTACCCAAATTTAAAAGGCGAGAACTATAAGATTGAGACGCAGATAGGTGCGGTATTGCTTAAGCTGACTTCTGGCAAGGCTAAACTTAACGATTTTCAGTTTTTGGATTATAGCGATCGATTAATTAATCGCACAGCCGAACTGAAGGCTATTATTCTTGGTCAAAAGCCGCTTCCGCTCACTTTCCAAAAAACATCTCATAATCTTTTTTTTCTCGAAAATCTTAATGGTCCAGCCGTCGAGTTACCTCAACAGCTGAACCTAAAGGCTCAAGCTGGATCGAATTTAATTACGGCCCCTAATAGTCGTCCTGACAGCCAGCGATTCCGTGCCTTAGTCGACTACACGACTCAGCGTGATAGATATTTGCGACAGGTCAAGATCACTACCTGTACTACAATTTCGCAGCGTGACTATGAACCATTTCTTCACTATCATCCTGATCATCTGTCTGACGGCAATGTTGGACGTCGGTCAACCTGGATAGCCGATGCTTTGCCGGGTTGGGTTGTGGCTGAATTAGCTCAGAAGCAGACTATTATCGGAGCCGCCTGGGGTTCGTTAGTGCCGAGAGTTCCGTCCACCTATAGTTATTATAGTTCTGACGATGGCGTAAATTGGCAGCCCATTAAAACGTTCAATAATAACAAGAATCAAACTGCTCTTGATCGATTCGATCGACCAATCACCGCCAAATACTTTAAGATACAAATCGATAGTACGGGCTCAGGAGATTTTGTTCAACTTGATGAGTTTGAACTATTGTCAGCTGACGCTAGCGAGGTATTAAGCAGCTACAACGATCGTAATGAACTCTTGACTGATAGTCGTGAGCTGTATCGTTATTATAGTTCGCCCGATGATCAGCTATACGCTCAGAGTAAAGGTTTGAACTTTGGGTGGGCCAAGTTGACTTGGGGTGTGGATCAAGGTTCGCCTCATACAGATAGTCAAATTACATATTTTCGTTATGACTATTCAGGGAAAGATGCTCTTCAAGTCAAGATACCAGAAGCAGAGTACTATGCTGAACCAGGCCAACTCTTACAAAAACATTATCGCTCCTTTGAGCTAGATTTTACTAATTCTCCATTTGCGGTTACGCTTGAACAGTCAGAATTACAGCCTCAATATCCAATAACCGCCGAAGCCGTAGAAAGGGAATTATGAAATTAATCTTACCTCGTAAAGAACATTTGACCGCTCTGAAATATGAATATATCGACAGTACTATCGATCAGTACTATCGACCAGTCCAGGGTCATTTGATGCGAAAGAGATTGACGCAAGCAATGGCTTTGATCCCTAACGTGAAAGTTGACCGTATTTTAGATGTAGGTTATGGTGGCGGACAGTTTATTCCAACCTTGGCACAAATCTCTAAAGAGCCTATCTACGGTATTGATACTTTGCCTCAACCAGAGAGAGTTGCCAAAATCCTGAAGCAAGAAGGCTATGCCACCGACTTGATAGAGGGGTCAGTTTTTAAGATGCCCTATAAAGATAATTACTTTGACGGCTTGGTCTGTATCAGTGTGATGGAGCATTTCGAGGGCGATGAGTTATGGAAGGCTACTCAAGAGATGTTGCGCGTCCTTAAACCGGGCGGTTGGCTGGTAATTGGTTCCCCGGTTAAAAATCCGATGACAGATTTCATTATTGATCATTTCTTAGGTTTTAAACCAGACGATATTCATCCCTCTGGACATAAGCAGATTATCGCGGGGATCGAAAAGATAACCCCAATCGATAAATTGACGCACTTCTTTTGGTGGATGCCTTTAGATTGGTCGCTATATTTTTGCGCTCGTATTATTAAAACTAACAAATAATCATGCCTTTCAATAAGAAAGAGATTTCAATCATTATCGGCTGTCGTAAAGAAGGCGAGGGGATCGCCCAAATTATTGACTCGGTGAAGCCGTATGCCGATGAAATCATAGTAGTTGACGGACATTCCGAAGACGGAACAGCCGAGATCGCGGCCGCGGCCGGAGTTGAATTTTATCTCGATAACCGCCGCGGCCGCGGCGATGCATTAAAAATAGGCATTGCTAAGGCGACTAAACCTTACTTGGTGTTTTTTGATGCCGATGGCTCGCACGAGGCTAGCGATATACCAAGCCTGGTTGAACCTTTGATTAACGAATCGGCTGATATGGTCATTGGGTCACGCTTAAAAGGTGGCTGTCTAGATGCCGATCTCAATGGCTTGGGTAGTGTGATTCGTTTAGCCGGTTCCTATTTTATGGTCTGGTTAGTTAATAATCGTTATAAAGTTAATTTAACCGAAATCTTATATAGCTTTCGGGCTTTGAAGCGTGATAAAGCTCTGAAACTTAATTTAAGAGCTGATAATTTTGCTATCGAGCAAGATATGGTCGTTAGATGCTTAAAACGAAAATATAAAATAGTTGAAATTCCCAGTCGTGAACACGCGCGGGGCTGGGGCGAGGCCAAATTAAAAACCTCGATGGGCGTAGATTTATTACGAGTCTTAATTAGAGATCTGTATTTTTCTAAATAAATAGACTTAATCTTTGGGTTTAAAATTCAAGGCGCGTGAATTGATGCAGTAGCGTAGCCCAGTCGTTTCAGTCGGACCATCGGTAAAGACGTGTCCTAGGTGGCCGCCGCATCGTCGACAAGTAATCTCTGTTCGAATTAGTCCATGAGAATCGTCAGTGATTGCTTTGATGGACTCTGGGTCGGCTGGTCGATCAAAGGCCGGCCAACCTGAACCAGAATCATACTTATTATCCGAACTGAATAAAAGCAAACCACAACCAGCACAACGATACTCGCCCGGATCTTTGGTCAAATAATAATGCCCACTGCCGGGTAGCTCGGTCGCCTTTTGTCGTAACACCTGATACTGTTCAGGAGTTAGTTCTTGTTGCCATTCTTGATCTGTTTTCATAACTAAAGTATCTCGCATGTTGATATATAAGTAAAACACCCCCAATGCTTGGCTATGAGGGTGTTCAGGTAGCAGTGCGATTACCGCAGCTGTTGAGTTGAGGAGTATTCCAGTGCTTCACGCGTAGAATAACTCCGATTGGGACCTAGCAGGTTGAGTCTGGTCATTCGCAAAGCTTAAAGCTATCTTCAAGTTTTTCTCGATGATGAGCTCTAGCTGCTCTGGGCTTTCACGTTCGTTCCCAGCTTCAATATGAACCTTTACCGTATCTGGTTCAGACAGCTGGATGTAGCCACTGCCTAGCCAAGAGGTATCGGTCATGCGATAGTTCTCGGATCGCACTACGACTAGTATCAGTCCAGCGTTAGCCCGAAAGGCAGATATTGGTATTCGGCTGTTACTCGGCATGAGTGACAGAACATAGCGTATTGCCCTAGGCGTTCCAGTCTCCTGTTGCCACATGTAGTCAAACCTGACTCTGACCGTATGATGCATCGCATTCTCCGGTACATTCACCACAGTTGGTGAACAGCTTTGGTATACCAAAAAATCTGTCGTTTGTCCAGTCGCAAAAATGAACAATACTTAATCTTTGCGACTTCCTTTTGACATCGTTATTTTTTGTTATACTAGATTAACGAGGAGTTCCAAGAGGGTGAAACTTAAACACTATCGTCATCTCTCGACACAGATTGCCCTGATAGGCTCCTTTCTGTTATTGCTTGCCGTCATTAGCACCATCGCAACCCATAAGAACCGTCAGGTTAACGCCGCCAATGACCAACAGAAACAGGCCGAGGCCGAGCTTAACAATCGATTAGCCGAGGCTAATCAAATGCAGTCTCTCGATGCTTTTGATCTCTTAGTCACCAATACTGGTGAAAAACCAGCTGATCCGTCGACGGCCAAGACACAGTCGCTACGAGTGCCAGACTTTGGTCAAGTCGACGTTCAGACAGGGGATAGCGGCCGTCTGTTTGTGCTCAAGGGTAGTGAAGGTATTCAGACCTTGGTTAAAAGCGGGAGTCAGTCCACGGTCCATCGTAATAGCGCCGCCG
Organism: uncultured Candidatus Saccharibacteria bacterium; assembly: GCA_964592905.1. GTDB lineage: Bacteria > Patescibacteriota > UBA1384 > CAYGGE01 > CAYGGE01 > CAZQGJ01. The sequence goes on from CAZQGJ010000018.1 coordinate 5,692, forward strand.
CCGCCGCGGCTTTAGCCTCGAAAAGTTCGATTAGTTCGATCAATCCTTCATCTGACACTAGTCCAAATAGTACCGTCTCTAATGCCACTCTGTCTAAGATTAGTGGCGATCTACAAGAGACGATTCGTCTGGGTAAAAAAGATCAAAAAGTCATCGTGCGGTTTAAAAACCCCGAGAAAAATTTGGATAAATCAGATACCCGGATTCAACGACAGCAAAAGCGCGATAAACATAATCAACGCAAAGATAAGCTCCGTAAAAAGCATTCCCGCAAGGTTAAGATTGATGACACTAAAGATCTTTATATAGTCGATGGAGTCGCGGCCACCGTCGCCGATGGCCAGGCGATTCAAGAGTTGGCCGCCGATCCTAATATCGAAAAGATCGAGCTTGACGGAGAGGTCAAGGCTTCGCTTAACGGTTCGGTCAAAGAGATTGGTGTTGATAAGGTTTGGTCTCAGTTCACTAATGATAACCAGGCGTTGACTGGATTTGGGATGAGAGTTGCCGTTCTTGATACCGGCATCGATTACCGCCACCCAGATCTCGGTGGTTGCATTGGGCCAAACTGCAAGGTGCTCGGCGGCTATGACTTTTACTATAACGATAACGATCCGATGGATGTTTACGGTCATGGTACGCATGTCGCCGCCACTGTAGCTGGTAAAGGCACCTTGCGTGGAGTTGCGCCCGATGCCAAGCTCTATGCCTATAAAGTGCTTGGCGATGATGGCTATGGCTATGACTCCGATATTATCGCTGCCATTAATCGCTCAACCGATCCGGACCAAGACGGTAATACTAACGATCATGTTGACGTGATCAGTATGAGCCTGGGTGGGTATGGCGATCCTGATGATGTTGTTAGCTTGGCAGTAGACGCTGCCTCGGCCATTGGCGTCGTCAGTGCTATCGCCGCTGGTAACTCTGGACCAGGTACGGCCAAGATTGGCAATATTAACTCACCTGGAACAGCTAGGACCGCCCTCACTGTCGCCGCTTCTTGTGAAAAGTCGTTAGTCAAGGTTCATTATCGTTGCTACCAACCGATTGCCAGTTTTAGCTCGCGTGGCCCGCTGATCTGGAAGGGACAAGATTTACTCAAGCCAGACATCTCTGCTCCCGGGGTTGAGATCTGCGCAGCCAAGACACCAGTTAGTGCTTATTATTGGGTACCGAACTGTATAGATAGTCAGCATTATTCACTCTCAGGGACTTCAATGGCCACGCCACATATTGCTGGAGTGGTTGCTTTAATTCGTCAGAGCCAGCCAGAGCTGACTCCTCAACAGATTAAGGATTTAATTAAGTCAACGGCGATTAATTTGGGTAGCGGTTTAACCTATAACGATCAGGGCGCTGGGTTGATTAATCCGACTGCTATTATTCCAACTAACGCTGTCGTTAGTCTTGAGCCGAGGAGTTGGGATATCGTTAACAGACCAACTACCGCTACTTCGACTTTCACCCAAAGTTTTACAATCAAGTCGACAGACACCACCCTTTCAACCGTCGATGTCAGTTTTAACTTCAATCAAACTGGCCTGACGCTAAGCTCCAATAAGAGCCAACTCAATCTGAGCAATGGCGCTACAGATTCATTCACCGTGACCGCCACTATCGATAACGATCAGATTCAAAATATCAGTCTCTACGGCAGTATAATTATTTCTGCCGCTAGCAAAACTCGCGGCGTAATCCCAATCACGATCGAGAGCTTGAGCGATTTCTCGCTCTCACCAAGTGATCAACTAGACTTTGGTGTTTCTGACCCAACGCTATCCAATTGGACCTCCGAAAAGCAATCAATCACCATCACTAATCATCGTACCGATAAAGCGATCACCCCGACTATCAGTTTGAGTGGCTTCAAGGCTGGAGTAAGTCTAAAGCTTGACCCAGCGACCAGTTCAATCGCTCCGGGCGCTAGCCAAGTTGTTCAGCTCTGGCTCGAGGTTAATAATCAACTATTAGTTAACGACGATTATATTGGCAATTTGACTGTTGCTAACGGCGTGGCAAGTCAATCGATCTACGCTGGCTTTAAAAAGTACTACATATACGAGATCAAAGACGATAGCGGTCAGTTAGTTGGCGGCTATTACTGGACCCATGACCGATCACAATATACCTATTGGGGTGAAATTACCGATAACTCGACTATTTATTATACTCTCAAGCCTCTGATTCAAGATATGGTGGTATATTATCCGAACGTTGTTAGTGGAGATAACCAGCATCTCTATACTGTAGTCAAGGAAGGAGTACAGTCTGCTGGTGGTAAGACCACCGTCAATTTTAGTCGGAGTGAGGCTAAGAACAAAGTTAAGCTTCAGGCGACTGGAATCGATAACCAGCCTGTCAGGTATTTGAATACGGTCTTTCAATACATGATGTACCTGCCAAAATTTGGCAGTATTGGCGTTGGCAACGGCGGGTACGGATATCTTAATCGTGACAGTGATGTGACCGAGACTTATATTTCTGATCTAAGCACCGATTACCGCATTGTCTCTCAGTATATTCACCCCGCTTATCGATACAGTTCGACCAACTATGTATTCTATGATGATTTTACTGGTCTTACAGGCGACCGAACTAAGACTAATACCGATACTGATTTTTATAGAGTCGATCTAAAATATCCCGCGATTTCTAGCGGCGAAGTTACCCCTTATCTCTGGGCCTGTCCGTTGTGGGAGCATTGTTTTAGGAGTTATTCCGGTTCGCCCGATGTCAAGTTGCCGACTAATCATATTCTTTACACCACTAAGCCGCCTGAGAATACGCTCTTTCAAGTTTCTTCTAACTGGTGGAGGGTTGGTTGTAATGAAGGCGTAATCTGTCCGACAGCCTTTGTTAGCTCGAATTTTGCTACAGATAACAATAAGCAGCGCTTTTACGATTGGTTACCCGATCGGCAAGGACAAACTATTTATATGGGATTAGGGCCAGCTTATTGGGCGGTGAAATTTGCGAACACTGACAAACAGATCATCTTGCAACCATATTTCAGAAGTCCGTTAACTGCACTCTTACACCAAGACTATGGCGTTAACGAATACGATCAGATTAATCTTTCGCTCATTGATCAGTCCGGTAATTTAGTTGCTACTGACTATATACCGGCTTTACACGGGGTTTACGATACTGTGTATCCATACGGCAATTTGACGACCATGACTGCTCCAAATCTGACGCGCTACACCTTAAAAAGTGGTGAGTTAACATATTATAGTGGCAAAAGCCTGCTGAAGGGTCAGGCGACTCTACAGTTTGATCTAGGTAAAACAGATCCAAATCCGCCTGCGATAAAGCGTTTTAACTTTTGGGCCAATAATCAACGAGCCGAACGCTACGATCCAGCTGTCGAGAATCGATTTGAATTCGATCTTGATCCAGTTGGCGGTACGCTCGCTTCAGCCAAGCTTAGTTATTCATTGGATGATGTCACTTACACTGACGTCAACCTCACTAATCAAGGCACAGTTTATAAGGCTATCCTACCCGGCAACTTAAAGCCGGCAACCCATCTGACCCTAAAGCTTCTAGTGACGGATGTCGCTACCAATTCGTTAGAGTATAAGTTCGAACTGTTGTCACCAGACTCCGAGGACAAAGGACCACCCACCGTTAATATCACTTCGCCAACGCAAAGTAGCTATCTCCGTGACGTTGTCAAGGTAGATATTGCGGCGTTCGACGATCGTGCCATCAAATCGTTGGATATCTACGCTAATAATCTTAGGGTCGGTACTTTAACCTCGGCGCCATATATTTTCAACTGGAATACTCATCCAGTTGGTCGGCAGATAGATAATCGACTCACTGTCGTAGCCACTGATACAGCCGGTCAGCAGTCGAGAACTTCTATCGATGTCGTAGTTGATAATATTCCACCTTACTTGGCATTGCAAAATGTCCCTGGCGATGTGGCCGGCACTATTAATCTGGATCTGTTAACCTATGATGCGGGTGGTTTGCAGTCAGTCAAAAGTTATGTTGACGGTCAGTATATTGGCGAGGCCAGCTTCGCCTATACATCTGGACAATACCGATTTTATCGAACTAGTTGGGATACGGATCGCTATCCCGAAGGCTCGGTTCATAGCTTTAAGATGGTGGCAACTGACAAGGCTGGTCATACGACATCGACAGACGAATATAAGATGATCGTTCGACGAACTCCGCTTAAGCAAAATAAGTCAGCGCCAGTGGCTACTGTCTCTGCCTCAGCTTCGAATAATCAGTCAACTGCTCCAACGGCAACAGCTAGCGCGACTAGTGTCAGCGATACAGTTAACGCCAAAGTTTCGCCTGTCGCCCCCGAGCCTACGCCGGTCCTTAAACCCAAGATTGCTCGAAAGCTCAATAAAAAAGAGCTTCGTAGCCAAAAGGCTATAGAGAGCAAGATTAAGAATTTGACTAATCAAGAGAGTCGAATTAACCGTACAGTTCAAGGCTATATCGTTAAAACTGATCAATATAAGCGCAGCCTGACTCAAACTACTAATAGAGTGCGTCAAGTCTTGCTGAACCGACAGTTGGCCTCGACAGAGAGATTGCTCAAGCGTTCGATCGATCAGTTGACTGCGGTCCAGAACACACTCCGCATTGTGAGAGAACAGCTTGATCGGCTACTTTACGAGTAGAGACCAATCTATCCAAGAAGAATAGATTGGTCAGATGGCCATTCTTTACACCCTGTAAGGACTATCTAGTAGTGGGTGCGAACTTCTCAATGAGTGATTCTTCGAAGTGAATAGTGGCGCCGTAGCCTGAATCAAGAATCGCGGCCTCCAGTTTTTTGTCGTAGCCTGTCATAATAGCCAAGCCGACGATCACAATGAGTATGCCGAAGATTTGCTTAACAAGATTAGTGGTGCTCATGCGGCTAGTAATTTTATTAATTAACTGTCTGCCAAGATAGGCAATCAACAGGAGTGAGATGGCCAAGCCTAAAGTGAAACCTAATAAATAAATGAAGCCAGTCAGAAAGCCACTTGGTAAGATGGTGGCAATAATAAAGATATAAGTTGGTGAGCAGGTTGTAAAAACTGGGCCCAAAGCTAGGCCAATCATTATATCACCGGTGTCGCTCTTTTTTTGATGCCCACTGGCGAGTGCTTGATTACTTAATCTGCTTAATCCTTGGACCCAGGGAATCTTTGACCACATCGATGGGAATATGATTGCTAGTCCAACTAAGATAATGATTGTACCCGAGAAAAGAGTCCAAAACATCGTCGGTATCTGAATTAACAGAGTTGATGCCTTAAGTATAAGGGTGAAGATTATCACTGAAAAAGAGAGTGAGCCGATTACTAATAGGGATCGCCTGGATAGATGTCGATCTTCAGTCGCTGAAGCACCGATTACGATGGGAAGAAGTGGTAAAATACAAGGCGCTAACACTGTCATGATACCAGCTAAGATAGAGATGAGGAAGAAAATCATTTTCGCTTATAACTCTGCCAGTAGATTGGTGAGCTTTGAACTCCCGCTCCATTTCTTAATTAGAGCGCCATCTTGATTGACTTGAACCAAGGTATGTTGAGTCGTCACCCCATATTTTTGTTTAAGAGAGGTTTCAGTATCATAGTCGGTCTTGAGAATCGTAACCGTAGCTGGAATGCTACCTAGATTCTTTTCTATGTCGCTATTGAGGGCACGACAAGTGGGACACCAGGGAGCGTGAAAGAAGAGGACAACATCACCAGAAGCCGCTAAGGCTATCTTGGTTTGGCTATAATCTTCATATGATCCAGCTTTGGAGATTGTGTCGGAAGGTAGAACAAGATTAGTACTGTCTGGGAATCGTGCCTCGATAATATGCTTGCTTGGCGCTGGATTATTGTCGTCTGGCTCAGAGGTGATGACTATCAGATTATGGTCTGACATATCGCCATCTATAACATAATCAAGTCGTGCTTCTTGAGTGGTTGGATCGTAGGACATCTTACCACTTGAGACAAAGCCACTCGGGACGGGATCTTTGACTAACCAACCTTCATAGAAATCAGTCCCGGGTAATGTGGGCATATTTTTCGCAATCACACGGTGATAGGTTTTGCCTTCATAGACTGCTAGCCAAGCCGTCCCAGTGGCGCCTGATTCTGAGACATCTAATAGGTTGATACTGCTTGCTTTGGCAATGATTTTTTCAAAAAGATCGTCGTTTTGGTTAGCTAAAGTACTTTTATTTTCTGCAGGGGGGAGTAATTTATTGCCGTTAATGATTACGTAGCCAATGCCTAGTAGAGCAATAATTCCTACTAAAATAGCCAAACGTTTCTTTGTCATATAGTCTGTCACTCCTGCTACCAATTAATCCTTTGATCTCTTGACTGTAATATAGCAGATTATTGTTAGAGATTATAATCTCCAACATCTTGTTATCTTCTGTGGCTAACTCTTGGCGGAGAGGGTGGGATTCGGGCTTCGCCCCGGGGCGCTGCGCTCACTCGCGCCCGTTCGAATCCCTTACGATATACTCACCAGAAGCTATCAACCCATCTGACGATGAGTTGCTACCTTCTGGCGGAGAGGGTGGGATTCGAACCCACGAGGAGCTTGCACCCCTGGCTGTTTTCAAGACAGCTGCACTAGTCCACTATGCGACCTCTCCAATCGGCACATTCTAGCTGATTTTAGCTTACTTTGTATCTGATAGCAATCGAGTTGTGAAAATAATCTAAAGTTTTAACGAGATTTTTCAAGCGCTTTAGTTAAGATTATTTTAATCTTAATCGCACTATGGTTTGGTTATGCAAAGCCCTCACTTTTATCACTTTACGGCCGTGAGCCTCGGACATACCTATCGTGTCTGGCGTTATCTTAGTTTAAGGCTATTGATCCTGATTTGGCTTATATGGCTGATTCGGCCAGAGGTATCGGTTGCGGCGAACTTTATTCAGGCCAATGCCACAGGTGATCAGTATAACCGTCAAATAGCTAGCGGCAACTATATCGCTAAGCTTAGTGATCTTGGCGAATTTAAGAGTGATTATATTACTCCCTTGATCGCAGGCGATCAAATCATCACCGCCATTAATAAAGAAAATCAGCGTTGGTTGATAAGTTCAAAGCTGACGACCGGCGAGATTAATTGGCAACGATCGCTTGGTAGCGCCTATCCCCGAGGGATCGTAATAGTCGATGGCCAGATTTATCTCACCTACTCGTCGCGCGGTTTTTTAGACCGATTTGATCTCTTTACAGGCGAGCTAACGGCATCGATCGACCTACCTGGTGTTCGACGATGTCAAAAAGAGATTAAGGTTAGCGCGAAACATCTGTTATTGCTCTGTGATCAACTCTTACTGCTCGATCGGACAGAACTGAAGGTTGAATTAGTGCTGCCGATCACCAGTACTTGGCCGCCGATACTGCTTCACGATGGCTTGATTATTCGTCGGTCCGATCAAAGTTTAATGCGCTACGATTTCGATGGCAACGTCGTTTGGCGACAGAGCCTATCGCAACCTATTGGCACGGCGCCGTATTTGTTCGGTAATTACATCGGCGTGGCAACGAATTATGGCTTATTGATTTATCACCTCAGTAGCGGTCAGCTAGCCTATGAGTATCCTTGGCCTAATGTCACTAGCGATGTGAACGCATACAGCTTGAGCGAATCAGAGATCTTTTGGCAAGTTGGTCAGCTGAGCTATCGTTTAACTTATGTCCCAGGCCTAGACTCGGATCAGCAGGATCTTTATCTAGAGCAGTTTGATTTTAAGGATTTAACAGCTCGTTTAGAGTTTATCACTTCGGGCGATCTGGGTTGGCGGACCGACGAACGGGTACAGCTTTATTCACGCCAAAAACTCCCGATTCTCGATCGAACCAGTCAGTCTCTGGCGACTCGTCCGACTGCCAACAGTATCTTTAAGCGCCTTGCCGTCAACCCGGTTTTCTTGGATTGGCAGTCTTTAATCGATATCGGAGCACGTAGCCAGTATATCGGCCAGTTCGGTGGCGATTGGTGTTGGCTAACAGGTTTAAACTTTCAGGTAGTGCGAGTAGCGGATTATCGGGCTAATCCAACTCAGGCCAAGCCTCAAATACTATTCGTACCTGGTTTGTTAGAATCTTGGCCGATAGACGGGCGCTACTATTTTGACCCGTATTTCAAGCTTTATGATCCGCTGATCGAGCGCCTTGAGTTACTCGGCTATAACCGAGGGACAGATGTCTTGACCTTTGGATATGACTGGCATCAACCAGTGAAACGCATCGTCCCGTTACTACGAGATTATATCGCTCAGAATGCCGATGCCGCTCGCCCGTTGATTATAGTTGGCAGATCGTACGGAGGCCTGATCGCCAAACAGCTTCTTTTAGAGCGATTAAACTCTGCCGACCAACAATCAAAAGAGTTCCGATTGGTGACACTGACTAGTCCGCAATTAGGCTCACTAGCGGCCGAACTGGCTTGGCAGGGTCTACCGATCGGTCATGATCCTGTTGCCAAACTGTTAAGCGGTTGGCAAGCTTTACAGGCTCGTCTCAAGCAACAACCTAATCAGGCGACATTTTGGCGAGAAACCGTCCCATCTCTGGCCGATCTGCGTCCGATCTACCCTTTTCAGCGGCTCAATGGCCAACTACAGACCGTGCCCAACTGTTCTGGTTGGTTGAATTGCAACCAGCTCTTAACTGAACAGGCCAAGGCTCATGATCGCCTCAGCTACTATTATCCCTGGGCTAACCTGTTAAGCCAGGATCTGTCCACACCAGCCGAACTAACGGAAACGCAACAAATTATCGATAGCCCGTTAGGCGATGGCACGGTCACAGCTGCGGCTGCTGGTGGCGATTGGGCTAACAGCCAGCTGCTGTCAGGCAGTCACCTCTCGATTAATACCGAATCTGCTTCGAGTATCGTCAGTGCTATTCTCAGTCTTGACCCTTTGCCTAAGACTGATTTATTGAATACTGATGAGGCCAGAGTCTCGCTATCTCAGCAGTGGCGTTGGCCGATTCGAATCTGGGCCTTGTCTAATAACTGGTTACCGCAGAGTCCAGTCAGTTTGATTACCGACCCCACTTCAGAGATGCAGCATTATTTTGAGTTCGTCGACCAACCAACGACTTGGCAAATTAAAGCCCAGTCGAATGCAGATAATTTCGCGAGGGTGCTTGTTTATGATTTAACTACTGGTACTCTTAAATCTCAGGAGATCGATTTTTCAATACAAGATCGAGCGACAGATTCGATTCTGACTATTGGCTTTGATCCACTGGCGCAAATAATTAGCACTAAATTAGACTCGAGTCCAAGTCCAAGTCCAAGTCCAAGTCCAAGTCCAAGTCCAAGTCCAAG
>CAZQGJ010000019.1:0-14714 GCA_964592905.1 uncultured Candidatus Saccharibacteria bacterium
TAAGCCCACCGGCATCACGTCGGTGGGCATTTCTTTATCTCTTACCTTGACAAATGATAAATTTTCAGGCATACTACCCTCTTCTCTGAAAGGAGAGTATGAACAAAGCCACTTTTGGTCGTTATCTTGGAATCGCACTTGCGTTTGTGATCTTTTTTGTTGGACTAGCCGGTCTGACCTATTGGCGTCAGAAGAGCGCTCAAACTGCCTCTGGACAGCTAGTCACGACTCAACCTACCGTCTCTGCTCCTAATCAGGGCTTTAGCGGCACCGGTCAAACCGTCAGCCGCGGTAGCTATTTAATGCGTGTTTATCTACCGAATCCTCAGATTCGTTTAATCAATGTTGACCAACTGCACCCAACCTATAAGCGTGGAGCTCATCAGGATGTCGTTAATCTGACCTCAGCTGAGAAACAGAATCTGATTCGTCTCGAGCGTCGGTTAGTCGCCCTCGAGCAACAGCTCAAAGAACAGGCTCGATTGGCCCGTCATCGCCCGTCAAACAATACAGGCAAAATCACCCTGCTCGACCAACTGGCTGATTTAGGCCCAGTCGGCTTTGGCATCGTGAATCAATAGATCTAATCTAAAGACAAAGTCAGATAGTTACGTGGTCCAGTAGCGGATTGCGAGGCGATATCGTAATCTGCCCAGGCCTCGGCTAATCGACTATAACTATAACGGAAGTTGGCACCTCGTCGGGTGCCATTTTCGTTGGTAATGATTTCGCCTTGCCGGTCGTCGTAGCCAATCATCACCAAGACATGGTACGGCGGACCGGGGTTCTGGAAAAAGGGATTTTTGAGCGCCTGTCCGTCAGCGGGGATAATCACCGGCCGGCCGGCCTGAATCTCTTTTTTAAGATCGGCCAAGGTTGCCCGCTCCACCACCCGAGCCCGTAGTCCAAAATCAGCTTCGGCCAGCATGGCGATGCGCTCTAATTCCAGATCATAATGCCCGCCAAAGTTAGCCTGTTGCCAGGCCACTGCTCGGTCGATTCGGGCTTTGACCGTATCGCCGTCGAGCTCGGCGGCGCGATTGCCCCGCAAGTAGGCCTCGATCATAATAATCACTGCCTCTTCACAGCCTTCTTTATATGGCTCAACCCAGGATCCTCCCGGCGCCTGAACGGTGAAGGGGACTGCCAGGCTGAGTTGATTCGGCGAACTTGACTGAACTGGGGTTGGGGTTGGGGTTGGCGTTACGGTTGTGTTTGGAGTTGGAGTTGTAGTCGCAGCTGAAGACAGAGGGGACTCTGCCAGCGATGCGGTAGGGGACAGAGCAGGGGAGATATCCGTTGAGGCAGTCGGTGAAGGCGACTGGCTAACTCGGTTCAGCTCGGCGATCGCTTGATCGCGCTGATAGTTGCGCTCAATTCGATAACCAACCAGCGACAGGCCGATTAAGCCAAATAAAATAAAGAGGCGGACGGCTCTAGCCGAGGAATTGTTGGCCATAGGTTCCGATCAGGTAGCCTATACCGGCTGCCACGGTGCCAAAGATCAAAAACTGTAAGCCGCTTTTAAGTGGAGAGGTTTGTGTCAGGTAGCCCTTGAGCAAACCAACCAGAAAAAAGACGCTCAAGGCTAAGAGGGTGGCAATCTGTAAGGCGCTTTGGGCCGAAACACCGAAGAAAAAGGGTAACAGGGGAATAATACCAGCAATTACATAGGTAAACCACATCACTACCGCCCCGGCGATCGGGTTGCCCAAGATATCGGTGACCGACTTGGAGTCGGTCAGCTGCTCTTCAAGATACTGTTGTTCACTAATCCGTGAAAGATAGGTGCCAAAGGCCATCGCAAAGGCACTAATAAAGAGGTCGATCATCGAGGCGATTACAATTAAACGGACCGAACTGAGGGCGGCCACAAAACCGGTCACGATGCCGATATTCGTCAGGAGCGCATCGTGAACTCCAAATACTACCTCACGGAGAAAAGGTCCAAGCGTATCCTGGGTTTTGTTTTGAGCTCTGGCTAGAATCGCTTTCATTTCTCTTAGCATACCTTGAAACGGCAAACTAGACAACCCGAGGGCTAGTTTTAACCGGTTGATTTTTCAGCCAAAGATGATAGCTTGAGTTCTGATGTCTATTGCTAAAGAAACAGTTGAATTCACCCTCCTCGCCCGCCAGGGTCGGCAGTTCGTTTTGCGCAGTAACGATGGACAGGAGCTCAGCGTGCCGATTCACTGTATCCCCAAGGGAATGCGACTCGGTCAAACGGTTTTAGCCGAGTTTATGACGAGCGAAACTCGCGACCACTCGCGCCAGACCTTGGCCGTAGAGCTCCTCAACCAGCTACTAAAAGTCGATAAATAAGCCAAAATAACCTATAATCAAGCTAATGTCAGCAGTTAAAACGCCCTCCAAGGCTAAATCACTCGAGGTTACAGCGATCGAGGCCAGCCCGGTCAAGATCAGATCGTATCGGTGGCTACTCATTCCCCTAGCCGTTATTTTTGTCATCGTTCTCAGCTTAGTCGGCTTACGCTCGGTTTATGCGGCCAAAAGCTTACCCAAAACGACGCTGGCCGGAGTTGAAGTTGGCAATCTCACCGGCCCTGAAATTAGAGCGAAATTAGAGTCTGAACTGACGACGCCGAACTGGCCAATTCTGGTAGTTCAAGGACCGGATGGCGCTAGTCAGACCCTCAAACCCGAGACCTTGGGCCCGGTCATCGACTGGGAGGCCTCGGCAGAATCGGCGATTATCGGTAACTCACGCCATAGCTTTCGCCAATTTGTTTGGAATCTGGCTAAAAGCTACCTACTTGGCCAAGAGCTTGGCTTAGTTCTGACTTTAGATGAGGCGAAGCTTAATGCAGCCTTCGAGCCATTACGCACAAGCTACGAACAGCCACTCAAACAGGCTAGCTTAGTCTTAACCTCCACGCCGGTCAGCTTACAAACCGAACAGACTGGGCTGACTCTCGATACCGCTCATTTGGTCACCGCCATTAAACAGCAGTATGGTCGACCCGATCTCAGCCCAACCACTATTAATTTAAAGCTGCAGAGTACCGAGCCAGAGATTCTGGCTCAAGAGCTAGAGCCGCTTCGCGTCACGGCCGAGAACTTTCTGGCTCAAGAGATTAAGATCGATCAGTCCGGTCAGCTCTCTGTCTTGGCGCGATCTAATCTGGCCGACTTCATTCAGCTTAAACATGAAAAAAATATCTTCGGTTCACAGCTTAGTCTCGAGCTGAAGACTGAGGGAATCGATCGTTATCTCAAATCCTTAGCCAGTCAAATCGATCGCGAGGCGGTCGATGCCAAGATCGCCATCGCGGCTGGCCAGCTCTCGGTGACGGCGCCGAGCCAAACCGGGCTCAAACTCGATCTCGAGGCCAGCAAAACAGCCTTGATTCGTCTCCTCTCACCTAGCCTCCTCGATCCTGAAAGTTTGGCCTCTAATAGTCCAAGTAACACCGAAGCTCCTTCGAGCCCGGATGCAAACGCCAGTCCGCTGCCAACCGCGACAAAAGCGCCGGCGATTGCTAAACAACCACTGGTCTGGCTCTTATCTATTAAGACGATTGAACCAGAGATTAACAGCCAGTCGATTACCAACCTGGGTATTAAAGAGCGGATCGCCGTTTCGACAACCGACTTCAAAGGTAGCCCGAATAATCGCGTCGAGAATATTCGACTCGGTACTCGGCTCTTTAATGGCATCATTCTCTCGCCGGGCGAGCAATTCAGCGCCGTTAAATCGCTCGGTCGGATCGATGAATCAGCTGGCTTTAAGCCAGAACTCGTTATTAAACAAGATCAGCTGGTCCCCGAGGTTGGTGGCGGGCTCTGCCAAGTTAGTTCTACTCTCTTTCGGGCGGCGCTCAACGCCGGTCTGCCGATCGACGAGAGACGCAATCACCGTTTTCGAGTTAGTTATTACGAAGCTCGGCCGAGCGTCATCGATCCAGAGGACTATGTCACTAATACCGCCAAAACTTTGGTCGGCCTCGACGCTACGATCTATGATCCAGCGCCAGACTTTAAGTTCACCAACGATACCGGTAAACATCTCTTGATCGTCGGCAAGCTCGAGGGCACTCGGCTGACTTTTGAGCTCTTTGGCAGTAAAGACGGTCGTCAGGTCTCGATTGAGGGTCCGTTCATTACCAGTAACTCTCCCGCCCCCACCGAAATTGTCTATATCGACGAACCTAATCTGCCGCTCGGACAAACTAAGCTCAAAGAAAAAGCCCATGGTGCCACCAAGGCTTACTTCAAATATTCGGTCAAACGTGGCGGCGAGACCTTGCAGAACAAGACCTTTACCAGTAGCTATACTGCCTGGCAAGCCAAATATTACCGAGGAACCGGTGCCGCCGGAGCCATTCCTTCGCCAACCGCCACTCCAACCGCCACTGCCACTGCGACCGCTACGCCGAGCGAGACGGCCGTCAACGATGCCGGCGCAACAGTCGCGACCACTCCCACACCAACACCAACTCCTTAGCCTGAGTTGGCTCAGGCCTCAACGGCCTTCGCTATCGCTATGAGATGTCAGGCTTTTTAGCTAAGAAAAATCGCTTAGCCGTATCTTCGACGATCCTGTCGACAACAGCTAAGACATCGACTGTGGTGTAACGACGCGGCAAGTTAACCGACAGCCAGTTTGGCGATTTATAGGGCAGATGCTGAAAACGGCGGGCAAACGGCTTGGCCGAACCGATAGCAATCGCATACGGCAGCCAAGCGCTAAAAAGAGCCAGATCGGATAGGCTGGCGACCGTTTCGTCTTTGAGTTGAGTCTTGAGACGTTGACGCCAAACCGCGGCCACGATCCGGCCAGCTCGCGTTCGGTAAGGAACATGAATTAAGAACCGGTAAAGTAGTTGCGAATAGACCATGCCGAGAATCCAGAGCAAGGCGGTCCAAATATTTTCGGCCGCCCAGAAATACGACAAAATACCACCAGCGAAGCTACCGTAAAAAACTAAGACGGCGATAATCCGTAAACGGAACTGTTTGGCTAAAATATCGGTCTGAAAATAGCCGGCTGTAATTAGCTCTTGATAGAGGCCAGTGACGGCCTGTGAGATGCGACTAGAGAAAAACTCTCGGTTGAGATTTTTTTTAATTAGCTGGCCGCTCGCCACTAGATTGGCTCGATCGAAAACTTGTTCTAGGATTAATCGCTCAAAGGCGGTCAAGAGACGATCATGGCGCCAATCGACTTTTTGAGCGTAGCCAAAGCTACCGTCTGACTTGGCGACAATATCGAGATAACCGCGGCGAGCTAAATCGAGTAGCGTGGCGGCGATGGCCTGGCTGCGGATTCGACCATAAACGAGAGCCGAGGTAGCTGCCGGACTGAGGACCGCTTGGACCAAATTCGGATCATCGAGACGCGCGGGTAGCCTTAGGAAGATATCTTTGGCCCGCCACAAGATAATCACGCCAGTCATTAGTAGCAGTAAGAAGGCGATTAATATCGAGAGGACGGCCGCTTCGAGAGCGGTCAACCTGACCAAGAGACCGCGCCAATCGTCGGCGCCAAAGAGGGGAAAGAGCTCTGGCGGATAGTTTAAGGTCACAGTTAGCGTTGCCCCTGGATCGATAACGTCGGCGGTAAAGATCAGCTGATTGCCTTGGGTTCTGGTCGCCAGATTCTCGACACCGTGGACGCCGTAAAAGTGCGGTTTAGCACTGGCTAACTCGGGAGCTAAATCGATCACCAGTTTGACCTCTCGATGTTGACTCAGGTATTGGCTCGAGAGCTGAAAGCGTTGAGTGGTGACGTAGCGGTCAATATCTAAGCTGTAATCTAGGTCGTTTGAGCTCTGCTCAACCTGACCGTCGGCTGAAATCTTAACAGTTAACGCCGCCTCTTGGTTAGTCTCTGGGTTAAAGTCCGGCGTAACTTGAGCCTGAAGTCGGCTGGGCAGAGCTAATATTAAAAAAGCTGGCAGTACCAACCAGACAAAAACACCGTTTGACAACCTCAACCGGCGAAGTAGGCTAAGTTCCCCCCTTCTCTGCATATGTTTATGATAACAAACTCTGGACAAAGAAGGAAAATTCGTCTATAATCAGCTCAGCTTCTCTACTTGAGAGGTCACAAATACCCACAGTATTTGATGCGATGGTTGACCGCTAAACCAATTGCCGTCGACTAAGCCGCATTCAAGAAAGGCCTTATGCCAGAATCCACTAATACTGAGCTGATCAGTAAATATCAAGCCAATAAAAAAGATACCGGTAGTACCAGTGTTCAGATTGCGCTCTTAACTCAAAAGATTAACGATCTAGTCTCGCACTTGCAGACTCACAAAAAAGATCACGATAGCCGTCGCGGCCTACTAATGATGGTCGGTAAGCGTCGCCGTCTCTTGCTCTACCTCAAAAAGCACGAGCTCAAGGCCTACGAAAAGCTGATTGCCGATCTCGGCTTACGCAAGTAAGGCACACTCAAAGAAAATCCCCAGTGTCATCACGACACCGGGGATTTTTTGTTGATGCAGAGTGAGATAGACCGGCTACCGAGGACAGCAATACTTTGCCTCTGGTCCTCGAGCGGCAATAGCGGCTCCGTTCATGTAGTCGAACAAGTCAGCTAGCTTGATGCATTGCTCCTGAGGTGGTATCAGGCTGGCGTAATAATCAGTGTTTCGCCTCACCCAAACGATGAGACAGGGCAAGTAAAACCCGGACCAATCCCGGATTGCTAGGGCGATAGCCGCCTTGGCCGGCGTCAGCTCGCCCTTGTTCAGCCAGCCGATGACCAACTCTTCGAACGCGACAACTCTCGCATAGTTGGCGCCCATCTGAGTCAGCCGTGCCGACTCCTCTGAGGTGGGAGGGGTTAGTTGTTCGAAAGTCATTGCGACAGCGGTCATCGTCAGCTCAAAATAAGCGCGATTACTTGTCCGAACAGCGTCATTACCCCTGAGGGCTAGCTCAGCAAAGCGAACCAGGGCAATCAGAGAAATACCCAACGATAACGCTACCTTAGAGGCGCTCACGGTCTTGATCCTTGTTAAGGCTGAGCAAAGCCAGATTGCTTTGTCACAGGCAATATAGCAAAATTATTGACAGATATCAAGCTGTGTTAGACATAAAATAGAAGTCCCCCGCCCAGATGGGCAGGGGACGACGGCTAGTTCAGCCAAGAGTGTGGTATTTGGATGTTTTGCCAGGGACGGACTGTTGCGAGACCTTCCGGGATCTCTGCTGGAGATCGTCGCTGATCTATAACCGCTTGCAGTAGTTCCTGCATTTCCTCTCTACTCAGACCGTCTCGACAAAGTGCCACGGAACACCCTGGAGCCGTACGAGGTGAAGTAACTAGGGCGTAAGAATAATCTTCACCAAGCATAATCTCGACTTCCGCAAGCGTCCGCCTAAGCGAGTACTTCTTCGCCATCGTTAACGGCAAGATGTACCAGGGTGCACGACTTCGTAGCAACCTCAACAGGTACATGTCTAGGAGATTTTTACACGCATCGAGCTCATCTTTCGTGCATAGCCTGATGCAATCCATCACCTCTCTTAGACTTGACTCTACGATTTGCCTGGCAAGCTTTAGCTGATTGTCAGGTAGCGGCAATTCCAGCACCTCGATAGCAAACAAGAGCCTAGTCATAACTCCGGTCAGCACAACATACCCGTTTCTACGACTGCTCCAACCCTCTTCTTCGATTAAAACAAGAGTACTATAGCGAATAACTTGCCTCAAAACAAGTGTCTTTATGCTTTGCGAGGCTATTGAACCGTGAAGTTATTCCGTCTTAAAGGTCTTGGCTGCTATTAGATATGAAAAGATCGCCCAACCTAGCATGCCGAGGATATACGGCCAAACTTCGAATAAACCCAGGCCCTCAATCGAGACTTTACGCAGGGCAATATTTAGGTAGCTTAGCGGCAGATTATTGCCGATCAGCCGCACTGTGGCCGGCATATCATCGATTGGAAAGAAAACGCCAGAGAGTAGGAACTGTGGCAAGTTAAAGATATTCAAAGCGATTGGCAGGGTATTTTCATCTTTAGCTAGATTAGAGATCAGGATACCAAAGCCAACAAAGGTCAGAATCCCCAAGAACGAGAGGACGAGCATCGATAACCCGCTCATCCAGCCATCCTGGAGGGTAAAGTCAAAAGCGAGTACGCCAATCACGATGATCGCGGCAGCTTGGAGCACAGCCTGAAAGGAGCGGCTTAAGACCAGCGCCAGGACAAACTGAATTGGGCGGACGGTGGTGGCAAAGATACGCTTGAGTACTAGGGTTTCGCGAAGCGTAATCATGCCAAAGGCCACTCCAAAGGTAGCCAGCGAGAGCAGTGAAAAGCCGATCTGTCCCGGTAGGGCAAAATCGATATAGCGAAACTCCTTGCCAGAGATCTCGGCCGCTTCGACCCGAAAAGGCAACGGACCGGTCGTCAGAGTAGCTAAGTTGAGTTGGCTCAAAAGTCCGTTGACCAGGCTCGTCGCTTGGGCCTTGCCCTGCGGGCTACTATTACTAGTTAAGAGTTTAATTTGTGTAGTGGCTGGCTCAACAGGTAAAACGATACCGGCCAGTTTGTCTTGGCTAAGACGCTTCTCTAAGTCGGCCTGTGACTCCTTGACTAGCTCCAAAGGAGAGTCCGGCTGATTGGCTAAGCTAGTCAGTGCCTCGACGACACGGTTGTCGGCCATCGCCGACTGGATGCTGCTATCGGTCGGTAAACCGATCTTAATCCGGTTGCCATCGCTACCCAGGAGGCCAAAGACGGCCACAAAAACTAATGGAAAGACAAAGCTAAAGAACAGCCCGACCTTGTTTTTGAGGCTGGCTCGGAGCGTATATTTAGTCAGCCCAGCCACGACAGACCAGAATCTCGGGCGGGGTGCCACAGTCTGGCCACCGGTTTGACCGTCAGCCATAATCTTGGGCTGGTCCATCACGGCGGCCGTTTCGGTGGCCACCTCGGCTAAATTAGCCTTGGCTCTCGCCTCGATCTCGCCTCGGTGCTGGCTCTGCGAAGAAGGAACTTTTGATTTTGAGTGGTCTTTTTTAGGCATATATCCTCACTATATCTCGCGCAGGCCATGGCCGGTCAGGTCAAGAAAAACATCTTCGAGCGTGGCCGGCTTGACTTCGGTATGGCGGGTAAAGCCACGTTTTAACAGATCGCTAATTAATTGACTAGGGGTGCCTTCGGCGATGAGCTGACCGTGATCCATAATCGCCAGCCGATCGCAGAGCTGTTCGGCCTCGTCCATATAATGAGTAGTGATGACGATAGTGACGCCGCGCGCCTTGATCTGACGAATAACCTCCCAGAGATTGATCCGGGCCTGGGGATCGAGTCCGGTGGTTGGCTCATCGAGAAAGATGATTTTAGGTTGGTTGATTAAAGTCGTAGCTAAAGAGAAGCGCTGTTTCTGTCCGCCAGACATGGCCGTGAAAACACTCTTGGCCTTGTCCTCGAGGTTGAACATTGCCAACATCGCCAGTGGTTGAACTGTGACGCCATACATCACGCCGAACATTTCGAGTAACTCTACTAGATTAAGATAGGGATAAAAGCCGGCTGACTGTAACTGAATACCGATCCGCTGCTTGATCTCCTCGGCATTATCGGCGGCTGATAGACCATCGACAGTAATCTGGCCGCTGGTTGGCTTTTTGAGCGTTTCGATCATCTCGAGTGTCGTCGTCTTACCAGCCCCGTTCGGCCCGAGTAGGCCAAAGATCTCACCGCTCTCAACAGAAAAAGAGATATCGTTGACGGCGGTCATCGAGCCGTAGCGTTTAACGAGATTTTTCACTGTAATAATTGCCGACATAGATTCCTTTTTCAGCCTGAACTCTCATTATAGACACGATAGCCTCACCCTAGTCAAGGGCAGATTTTTCTGGTAAAGTCAAAGCACAATTAGAAAGAGGTTCTCTGTATGGAAAAAACTCCCCATTCCACTCAAATTAACTTTGCCGGCCGCTCGCTTAAACTCGAAACCGGTAAGTTCGCCAATCTCGCCGATGGCGCCATCACCGTCACTTACGGTGAAACGGTAGTTTTAGCGACCGCTGTCGTCAGCAGCGCTCCGCGGGACGGCATCGATTATTTCCCTCTGATGGTCGACTACGAAGAGCGGCTCTACGCAGCTGGTAAGATCTCGGGCTCTCGCTTTATTAAACGCGAAGGTCGTCCCAGCGAAGCGGCAGTGCTTAATGCCCGCCTGATCGATCGACCGCTCCGTCCGCTCTTTCCTAAACAGTTCAAGAACGATGTTCAGGTCATTTGCACTATTCTATCTTATGATGAGGATAGCGATCCGGATATTATCGCCATTGTTGGCGCCTCGGCAGCTGTCTTGCAGACACGCGCTCCGTTCGCAGGCCCGGTTGCCGCTACTCGCATCGGTTTAATCTCGGCTGCGGCAATACAGGCCGATCCCAAACTTGGCGCGCTCAATAATCTCTCTCCAGAGACAGTTAGCCACCTGGGTCAACCGCACTACTTAGTCGTCAATCCGAGCGCCAGCCAACGCGCCATCTCTGAACTAGACTTAGTGATCGCCGGCACGATGGAACGGCTCAATATGATCGAAGCGGGAGCCAATCAAGTCAGCGAAGCAATTATGATTCAGGCCATGAGCTGGGGTCAACAAGAGCTACAGGCCCTCTGTCAGATTCAACTCGAGTTTAACCAACCCGACAAAATCGTGGTGGATTACGATGCCGAAAAGCTCATCTGGCAGGCCGTCAGCGATCTAGTCGGTAGCCCGATTAACGAGGCGATCCTCATTCGTGAAAAAGCCAGTCGAGAAACCGCCTTGGATATGCTGCTTAATCAGGTTCAGGCTGGACTTGAAGGCAAATTTAAACAGTCAGAGCTAGCTTCGACCTTTCAAGCGATTGTCGAAAGTCGGGTCCGACAGGCAATCCTTGCCGGTCACCGACCGGACGGTCGTCAGGTCACCGAAGTCCGACAGATTAGTAGCGAAGTTGGACTATTGCCACGCACTCATGGTTCGGCACTCTTCACTCGAGGCCAAACGCAGGCCCTGACCATCGCCACCCTGGGTGGACCGGGCGAACAGCAGATGATCGACACCATGGAGCTCGAGGGCGAAAAGCGCTACATGCATCACTATAACTTTCCTCCTTATTCGGTTGGTGAGGTCAAGCCAATGCGCGGCGCCAGTCGTCGCGACATCGGTCACGGTGCTCTCGCCGAACGAGCCCTGATTCCAGTTTTGCCCGACGCCGAGTCCTTTCCTTATACTATCCGCTTAGGCTCCGAGATCCTGGCCAGCAACGGTAGCTCGAGTATGGCCGCTACCTGTGGCTCGACCCTAGCCCTGATGGATGCCGGTGTGCCGATCAAGGCTCCCGTAGCCGGAATCGCCATCGGTTTAATCACCGAATCAGCCTCTGGTAAGCGCGAGAAATCAGCCCCGATCGACCGTTATCAAGTTTTGACCGACATTCAAGGCATCGAAGACTTTGCTGGCGACATGGATTTCAAAGTTGCTGGTACAGCCGCTGGTGTTACAGCTATTCAAATGGATACTAAGCTAGCTGGTTTGAGCCCCGAGATCATCCAAGAGGCGATGGACCAGGCTCATCAGGCCCGCCTAGGTATTCTAGAGAAGATGCGTCAAACGATTGCCGCACCTCGAGCCGAGCTCTCGCCTTATGCGACACGCATTATCTCGATTCAGATCCCAATCGACAAGATTGGCACCCTGATTGGCCCAGGCGGTAAAAATATTAAAAAGATCATCGATTCAGCCGGTGGCAAAGAGCTCGTCAATGTCGACATCGACGACAACGGCTTGGTCGCCATTAGCTCAACCGATACCGCTGCCGCCGAACAGGTTCGCTCGATTATCGAAGCGATGACCAAAGAGTTCAAAATCGGCGAGATCTACCAAGGTCCAATCCTCGAGATTATTAAAGACCGCAATAGCGGTAAAGAGATCGGCGCCATTGTCGAATTAGCTCCGGGCAAAGATGGCATGGTGCATATTTCAGAAGTCGCTAACGAGCGCATTCCAACCGTCAGCTCGGTTGTCAAAGTAGGTCAAGTCGTTAAGGTCAAGGTCGTGGCCGTCGATCCAGAGCGTGGTCGTATCTCACTCTCGATTCGACAGGCGATGTTGCCAGCCCAAGAAAATCAGACTCAAGATCGAACTCAAGAACGATCAACTGCCGATCCGGCTGGCGACGGACTGCAAGCTATACCTGAGATCGAATAACAATCTGTCTCGACTAGGCTGTCAAGATATGTAAAGCCCCTGGTTCCGCTTCTGCGAAACCAGGGACTTTCGTCTCTACTCGGGAACCTCACTTGCGAGTGGGTGCGGATAATCGACCACGGTCATCGGGATGATCGCAATCAGCCCAACTTCGAAGGTCGAATCAAGCTCCATTACCTTATCAGTTTGAAGGTCGTATAGACCTACGAACATTTCGTCGGTAGGATCCAGCACCAAGATATATCGGACGCCCTGCTGAACGAAGATCGATCTGAACCTATCGGTGAAGTAGCCTACCTCATCAAGGTAAGGCAAGGTGGCAGTTGTTTCCACTAAGGGAAAAATCGGAACGAAGTTGCAGAAGCAGATATCGTTCGGGTTGGCGTAACACCAGCGTGTGGGCAAGAGATGCTGGTCCACAAGTGACTTACCGGAGACAAAGATGTCATCTTCTGAGATCTTGAACTGTGAGAAAAATCGACTCCTAGCAACAATCTGGCGCGCAAGCTCCGTCTGATCCTTCTGGGTCTCCTCCAAAGGAGATGTCCAGCGAATTATCATCGTAACCATTAAGGTACCCTCATCGTCAACAAGGTCGCCGATGCGACAGACGAATTATCGCAAATTAATAGCAAAAAGTCAAGAGTTAGGTGAAGAGAAGTTCTTTAGCCAAGTCACCAAACGACCATCACTTAGCGCCTGCTTATTAAAGACCTGCTTAACTAAAGGGTGATGGCTAGCGGCAACGATGGCTGGGTCTTCGGGGCCAAGCGCCGAAACAATAACCACTGGAATCGAGGCTAGTTGTGTTAGCTGACTCAACTTTTCTAAAAACTGCTGGCCGTTCATTTCGGGTAACATAAAATCTAAAATGATCAGCTGCGGTAAGGGTTTTAAGGTAGAAAGAGCTGACAAGGCACTGCCACCATCGCCAAAGGAGATCTGACGAAAGCCGGCATGGGTTAGTAATTCTTGATAAAGTTGGCGTAAATCGAGATCGTCCTCGATCACCATTATGCCGGTCATGATTGCCCGTTCAGTTGGCTAATCAGGCTAGGGTCAGCGATCAGAGCCAGTAATACAAGAACGATAAAGCTGACCAGAACGATGATTGGCGCTAACGGATTAAAACGCATAGACGGCCCTCTTTTTGTTTAGTTTAATAGTGGCTACCTCTAAATAGCAAGTAACTAATTTATTTTTTGTGTTGTTTTGAGGGCTCTTGGTCTTTGCGTTTGAATTCTGTCGGTGCTTTTCGATGCACAAAAAAGTAGACTATAGCTGGAAAGCCTGGGCCAGATATCAACGAGGCTAATCCGGCCGTTTGTTTATCATGCAAAATAAGATAGGTGCCGGCGATAACCAGCGAGAGCGCGAGGACAAGGGCAAAGATCAACCCGATTCTTTGATCAATGATATTAGCACTAACAACTTTTCGTTCGAGAGCTTGGCGATGAGCGGTTTGCCCCTCGGCCATCTTGATTATTCTACTTGCCGCTCCCTTACAGGCTTGCTCGTACTTAATTAACTCCGAGCCTTTAGGAATAGGTCCGGAGTACACTTCTGTATAAGTAATCGAGGGTCGACGTTGAATTAACCGGCCTTTGGGGACCTCATTCTTCGGCGAGTCCGCTTTCTTCTTGATACTGTTTGATTCCGCCATAAAGATCTAGTCCTATAACTTCCCAATCTCTTTTAATTGCTTCGTAATCGGGAAACTCTTGAGTATTGTATGTATCAGATTGGTTCATTGCACCATAAAGATCAGCTACTCTGGCAATGCCACGCAGAAACGATGAATTAATATATAACGATGACGAGTGAATTTGATCTGACATTAACCTCATCATACTTTCACCTCCTAAGTCTGTCAAATTGATAAGTTCAGCCCTTAACTGGCGAGCGCTCTATGTCCGTGATAAACTGAATACGATGAAATTTAAGTCCTGGTGGCTAGCTTTAATCGTCTTGGCGATTTTTTGTATCCCTTTCTTCTGGTTAACACCTGGACAGATTATTATTGGCGGTGATCTCACCTTGCCGCTTCACCCCGGACCTTATTTCGAGAGTATCTGGCAGATCTGGCGCCGGGTTTACGCCGGGACTAATAGCGCCATCTCGCTGACCACAGTCCCCTTTTATCTACCGATGGCGATCCTCGATTGGCTTGGCCTGAGCTTACCGTATGTCGAGGCGGCACACTTTGGCCTCTGGTTAGCTTTGCCAGCGATCACGATGTACTACTTAACCGGTGTCATCTTCGGTCGAGAATCAACTCAACTACCGGCGCGCTTAGTCACAACTGGGCTCTATCTCTTTAATACCTATCAAGTAGTTTGGGCCGATTCGGCACGCATGGCCGTTTGGGTCGGTTTGCCATTAATTCTCGGGCTACTGCATCAGGGCCTCGAGGCGATCGAGGCTAAAAAAAGCTGGTTGCGCCTGGCTTTAGGCATTGGCACTTCGAGCTTAATCCTCTCAACGGCTGCCGTTAATCCACCGATCTTTATTATGT
>CAZQGJ010000020.1:0-1321 GCA_964592905.1 uncultured Candidatus Saccharibacteria bacterium
CGTCCGTTGGTCGCGGTTACCTCACTCGGTAGCGATTGAGCACGCTTAAAGCGGGGTGAGAGCGGAGCCGCCTGCCCCCAGTTTTTCTCGGCCTGGCGGTAGAGAGCTAGTGGATCGGCATACATGGTGTGCTCAGTGGCAATCCCCTTTTTGGGCTGTCGATAAAAGATCCGGCCATAGCTAGCTACGCCATAGCGAAACTGATCTAAGTCTTTGATGCCTAGTTTAGGAATTAAATCGAGAGCGGTGACGTTACCGCCGACATGGGCGTAGTAGCAATCGTATTCTAAGCACCAGTCCAAATAATACGGCCGGGCGCTACGGACTGGTCCGACTCGTTCGGGTAGATTGGGTCCAAAGATAGCTAAGAACCGAGTGATACCGCCCTCGGCCAACGCCTCGTAGACGATGGCGGCTTGGCTTAAGCCCGATTGCGGCCGGCTCTCGGGGTGATTTTCGATCATCACGCCAAGCGGGTGGCGGCCAGCCGATTCTGCCTCGTAACTTAATCCGTCGAGTGGCGAGATCATTAGTGTCGGTTGAATTAGCTGAACTAGTTTAGACGGCTGGCCGCCCGGTTTAGCTTGCGTTGCGACGAAGCTAAAGAGCAAAACCAAGATCGCCGCCACTAGAGCCAGCCGATAGGTTAGAGGCCAGCCTAACCAGACGTTACGATACCAACTCTGTAAACTTTTAAACCAGGACTTGGGCATTACTTTTTGGCTCCAATCACGATTAAGATGTCGTAATTGCCAATCCCACTCTCGGTGGCGATCAGGACGCCGCCAATGATTTTTTTAATCGAGGTGGCTACGGTTTGCCAGCCTGATTTGTAATAAATAGTAGTTTGCTTGGCACTAAAATTCTTGTAGTTGCCGACGCTAGCGACGCTAATCCCCTCTTTGACTAAGGCCTGTCGCATTTTTTCGGCAGCCCCACTAGTACCGGTGCCGTTTTGGATTTGAATCGAGGCCTGACCACTTTTTTCCGGAGCGGTATCAGCCGCTGGAGTTGCCGAACTTGCAGCTCCGCTCGAAGCAACTGGGGTGGCTGTGGCATCGAGGCCTAAGAGCTTACGCTCTTCTTCGGGGGTGGTGCCGGTCTTTTCGACGGTTAAGCCGGTCGAGGCCGCTCCATCGCTAGCTGTTGGTGCCGGATGACTCTCTGCCGTGGCGCTGGAATCAGGCACGGCCGGAGCTAACAGTTTATAGCCAATAATCACACAGGCAGCAAAAAAGAGCAGAAAAAAGAAGACTAGCTCAACCTTGGGTTTAGCCTTGGTTTGGGGCTCGTCAGTTGGTTCGGCCTCGATGACTGTGTC
>CAZQGJ010000020.1:1421-14497 GCA_964592905.1 uncultured Candidatus Saccharibacteria bacterium
CCATAGAATCAGTTATCGGCCGAAGAATTAAGGATCGCTTTTTCGCATCATACTCTATCTCAACCGTATCGCTCCGCTCTAAGCCTAACTCTCTCAAGAGTTTTTTGGGCAGAGTTACGCAAAGAGAATAGTTAGAGAATTTAATTAGTTTTCTCTTAATACTCAAGATAGTCGCCCCTCCTGAACTTAGTATAGACTTTAACCTAGCCAGTTGACTAGCAGTAAAGTCAAGAAAGTCCCGACGGTGGCCACAGCCGAACCTAAAACAACCTGTTTAGCTGTATGGCGCTGGCGCGCGACGCGGGCCCAGCCGACGATCGGTGTGATCAGTAAGCACCAGAGCCAAAGCGGACTGACTAAGTAACCGAGCGTTAGGGCGGTCAAGGCAGGGGTAGCAGTATGAATACTGACCTTGGTGTAGAGATTTAAGGCACCGAGGGCGATCTCGTTGACTAAGAGGACGGCCGTCACCGCAATGATAGCTATCGGCGCTTGAATGAAAGACAAGATAACTAAAGCCGAGATTGAGCCGATAACCATCAGGAAATACGGAACTAAACGTGCTCGACGGTCAACGACCTCGAGGATATCGAGGATGCGACCTTGGTAATGCACAAAGAGATAGATCGCAGCTGGCGCAAAGGTCATGAGGGCTAAAAAGCTTAGATAGAAGAGCTGTAAATCGGGCTGTGGTACATGTTTGATGACGATCGTGGCTAGGCCTAAACAGCCCAAGACGATTGGGTGAGCTAGTATGCCGATCAGGTCGGCAAGCTGCAGGCGGGGTGAGGATTTAGCTAAACTTGCGGATAACGCCACGAACTTTTCCTTGGACTACTACGCGCTTAGTACGAATCGGTGCGTAGTTACCGTTTGCCGGTTGCAGGCGAATATGATCCTTTTCACGGAAAAAGCGCTTGAGAGTGACCGATGAGTTATCGACCAGGGCGACAACAATGTCACCATTTTTGGGATTCTCCGTCTGCTCAATAATAACATAATCGCCATCGAGAATACCGTCATCGATCATGGAGTCACCACGCACTTTGAGAGCAAAGACGTTGCGGGCCATCATATCCTTAGGAATATCGATCGTCTCAGCGGTTCGCATCGCCTCGATCGGCTTACCAGCGGCAATCGCACCTAGTAACGGCACCGGAAAGCTGGTCGGCTCAAAGGCGGGTGTCAGTTGGATTGAGCGAGCCATATTGTTTTCGCTATCCAGATGCCCTTTGTGTTTGAGCGCCTCGATATGTTCGGCGACTGTCGAGACCGATGAAAAGCTAAAATTAGCGGCAATTTCACGGTAGCTCGGGGCGTATTCGTGAGTCTCGATATATTCACGAATATAATCGAGAATCTCTTTCTGTCGTTTAGTTAGCGGTAGATTTCCCATGCTGTCTCCTTTTCACTATCATACCGAACAGCTACCGCACGAACAAGAGCCAAACGATTTAATCTATGGGGATAACTTTGAGTCTGGTTGGTCTGACGAGATACTCTCTGATGAGGCTGTATCTGGCGAAGATGTCTCTGACGAAACGCTCTCTGATGAGGTTATCTCTGGCGAAACACTCTCTGATGAAGATTGAGAATCTCTAGAAGGTTCAACTGGTGACCGCTCTTCAGCTGATGACATCGCGTCAGCTGTCGTCGCAGTTAGCGGATCCAAGAGATTATCTGGATTCTCGGGATTGGCGGCCAGATCATCGGGGTCAATCGGCGCCACCGGCGCCTGACTCGGATCGTAGTTTAGCAGTCGATCGACTAACTCTTGATTGAGTTTGGCTAACGCAACTGTGTGTTGAAGGCTAGTAGTCATATCACGGAGAATGACCGTTTGATCGAATAGCTCACGACTGCCGATGATGATCGCCTGCATACTGCGTTCACGGGCGGCGGCTTTGAGCTGAGCTTTAAGGCTATCTTTACTAAAGGCAAAGTTGAGGCGATAAGGTGTACCAGCCAGTTGATTAATAACCTGAAGCGCACCGATGCGGGCTTTGTCGCCGAGGGCGATGACGCTAATAGCTGGCCGAGTATCGACGGGTGGTTTAATCCCCCGCTCGATCAGCTTGTCGATGATCCGCTCGATCCCGATACCGGTGCCGACGGCTGGAGTATCCTTGCCGCCCAGGAGTTTGATTAAGCCGTCGTAGCGACCACCGCCGCTAATACTGGCCTGATTAGCTGCATCGTAGGCATCGATGACCTCGAAAACCGTTCGGCGATAATAGTCAAGACCGCGAACTAGATGAGGATTGAGTTGATAGCTGATCTTGAGCGCATCGAGATACTCTAGGAGTGTTGTCAGGTGATTTTTACAATCCAGACAGAGCTCGTCGATGATCACTGGCGCCTGGCTAGCGATCTCACGACAGCTCTCGACCTTGCAGTCCAGTACCCGTAACGGATTGGTAGCTAAGCGGCGCTGACAGTCGGCGCAAAGGTGCTGTCGTTGGCTTTCGAGATAGAGTTTTAGCTTTTTGCGATAGCGTGGTCGGCAGGTTTCGTCGCCCAGGCTATTAACCTGAAAGACGATCGAATCAGTTAACTGAATCCGCGATAGAAACTGCCAATAGGCCAGCATAATAGTCGCATCGGCATGTGGGCCGAGTTCACCAAAGAGCTCGAGACCAAGCTGGTGATGTTCGCGATAGCGACCCTTTTGCGGTCGATCATAACGGAACATTGAAGAGATATAATAAAGCTTAACTGGTTGAGGCCAAGTCTGCATGCCGTGTTCTAAATAAGCCCGCGCGACGGCCGAGGTGCCCTCTGGTCGTAAGACTAACGGCTCCCGGGTCGACTCTCGCCCGGCCTCGCTCCCACTACCCTCAGCACCGGCTAGGCGTTGAACTTGATAGAGCTCTTTTTCGACGATATCCGATTCGTTGCCAACGCTACGAACAAAAACCGACCGATACTCAAAGGTTGGTGTATCGATCTTTTGAAAACCCAACGACTCAACCACCGAGCGGAAACTGTTAATGACTAGATCAACATAGGGTTGCTCTTGGGGTAAAATATCTTTAGTGCCACGAGGGGTTTGTAGTCCGTCCATGAAACTCCAATCAAACCTGATACTAACACTTGCGTCCTGACTTGGCAAATCTGTTAGCTTGTCGGTCTTGCGGGCTCTTTTTTGAGGGCCTGGCGAATCGCCGCTCGGGCCAGTCCGGTTTGACACTGACGGAGCCAGTCCGCCTTGGGTCGAGCTTTACGGTTGATGATCAGTTCGACGGTATCCGACGAGGCCAAGGGGTCGCTCAAGCGGATTAATCGGCCGTTGACCTTGGCAGCGGTGAGCTGGTTACCGATATCGGTATGAATAGCATAGGCAAAATCGATCGGTGTGGCCCCAGCCGGTAGATCGATAACCTCGCCTTTGGGCGTATAGACAAAGATACGATCGCCAAAGAAATCGATCTTCATCAACTCTTCGAACTCATCCAAACTTTTAACCTGGCGCTGTTTTTTAGCTAGCTCGTTGACCCATCGATAAGAGCGGCTGATCGCCTCGACCTGACGGGCTAAATAGCTGGCCGCCCCCTTTTGCTCATGGTAAAACCAGTGGGCTGCTACACCGTATTCGGCCTCTTGGTGCATCCGTTCGGTCCGAATCTGAATCTCGATGGCTCGGTTGTCGGTGGCCTTAACCGTTGTATGCAAAGAACGATAGCCGTTCGGTTTCGGTTGAGCGATATAGTCTTTGACCCGACCCGCGATTGGATGCCAGCGTTGATGGATGGCGCCCAAGACACGGTAACAGCTCTCGATATCTTTGACCACCACGCGACAGGCCACCAGATCATAGATCTGACTGATGTCGTGTTGATACCGGGGAAGTTTCCGAAAGAGGCTGTAATAGTGTTTGGCTCGTCCGCTGATTTGGGCCTCAATGCCGGCCTCTTTAAGCTCCCTTGCTAAAACTTTAGTGCAGCGATCGATAATCTTGGTCCGAGTCGGTCCCTCGCGTTTCAGGAGGCTTTTTATCTCGGCATAGGCTTGTGGCTCGAGATAGCTAAAGCTTAAGTCCTCGAGCTCGCCTTTAATTGAGCCAATACCTAGGCGGTAAGCGATCGGGGCGAAGATCGCCATCGTTTCACTGGCGGTAATCTGTTGCTTCTCTGGCGGTAAGGCGCCTAAGGTCCGCATATTATGCAGCCGATCAAGCAGTTTAAGGATAATCACCCGCAAATCTTTACTAGTGGCAAGAAAGAGCTTGCGATATGTCTCCATCTGTCTCTCGTAGCGGTCGAGTCGTCGCTCGCCTTGAACGAAGAGACCGCCGCGTGAAGGTAAACGATTAAGCTTGGTTAGGCCATCGATCAGTTCAGCGACCTTGCCCCCAAAACGCCTTTTGATCTCGTTTAAGCTAATCGGGGTATCCTCGACAACATCGTGCAGTAAGGCAGCGATAACCGAGGCACGGTCAAGCTTGAGCTTGGCCACTTCGACAGCAATGGCTAAAGGGTGGCTGATGTAAGGTTCTCCAGTCAGGCGGTGCTGACCTTGATGGGCGGCTTCGGCATAACGCCAAGCTGCCTCGATCTGACGCACGGCGATCGGGCTGTAGTTATCGGCTAAGGCGGCAGCCAGATCGTCCCAAGTGTAGATACGAGGAGTCTCTGGTCCGGGCATTAGGGTTTTACCGGTTGTTCAACGATCTTACTGACCCCGGTCTTAGAGCGAGAGCTGACTAACTGAAAGGTCAGTTTGGCCCGATAGTCGACCTTGATCCAGCCGGTCTGTTTAGCTAACGGCTGACTGAGGATCAGGCTGGCGATCGGCTCGGTGACTAAACGATTGACTGTTCTTCGCACCGGTCTGGCACCATACTCACGATCGTAGGCGACGGCGGCCAAGTGCTGTTTCGCCTTGGCGGTGACCAAGAGCTGATAACCTTGAGCGCTTAACTTTTGGTTGAGGCTGTCGAGCTCTCGATCGACAATGGCCAAAATCGAACTCGCCTCAAGCGGCGAAAAAACGATTAAATGGTCGAGACGATTCAAAAACTCGGGTCGAAAACGGAGCTTAACCGCCTTGAGAGTGGCAGCTTTAACTAGCGGTAAGCTGTTATTAGCTGGCGAGTCTAAGCTAAAACCGATCGGAGCGGTTTGACTGAGCTCTTGACTGCCTAGGTTACTCGTCATGATGATAATACAGTGGCTAAAATCGGTGACTCGGCCTTGGGCATCAACTAGCCGACCTTCGTCAAGAATTTGCAGTAACAGATTAAAGATATCAGGGTGGGCCTTCTCGATCTCGTCTAGTAGCACCACCGAATATGGCTGTCGACGGACCGCCTCAGTCAGCTTGCCGCCCTCGTCGTAGCCGACATAGCCGGCCGGCGCACCGACCAGACGGGCAGCGTCGTGTCGTTCCATGAGGTCGGACATATCAAAAGTCAAAAGCGCCTGCGGAGTGCCGTAGATAACCTGAGCGATGGTTTTAGCCAGCTCGGTCTTGCCGACGCCAGTCGGGCCCAAGAAAATAAAGCTACCGGCAACTCGATTTGCACCAGTCAGACCAAGCCGATGTCGACGCAGCACGCCGGCTACGGTGGCGATGGCCTCGCTTTGACCGTAGATGACTTGGCCCAGCTCGGTTTCGAGCTGACGATAAAGCTCTCTTTCGGCGGTATCAAGTAAGCTAACCCGAACACCGCTCAGACGGCTGACGACCTGTCGGATCAGTTCTGGAGTGACTTGCATGGTCATCGGTTCGGCTGCCTCGGCCTTGAGTAGAGCTAAGCGATGGTCGAGTCGATCGAGACGAAGCTTGGCTTCGATTGCCTCTTGGAACTCCTCTTTACGGACTGCCTCGAGTTTGACCGCTTCGAGCTTGGTCCGTTCAGCTTCGAGATCCTGAATTAATTGATTAGGTTGGCGCTTGATAGCCAAACTAGCTCCGGCCTCGTCGAGGATATCGATCGCTTTGTCCGGCTGTCGTCGATCGGGTAGATAGCGATTAGCTAATTCGACTGCCAGGCTCAAGGCCTCGGGCGAGATCTTAATGCCGTGATGCGCTTCAAGGTTCGGGACTAAGCTCTTTAGAATCGCCAAAGTCGTGGCGGCATCTGGTTCGGTTAGTTGGAGCACCTGAAAACGCCGAGCCAAGGCCGGATGTTTGAGAAAGTGTTTACGATACTCGTCATGAGTGGTCGCGCCGATCAGCCGTAATTTACCTTTGGCTAAAGCTGGCTTGAGGATATTGGCCGCATCGAGAGAACCTTCAGCCGCTCCGGCGCCGATCAGATTATGAATCTCATCGATAAAAACGATCACCTGAGGCTCTTTTTCCAGCTCTTCGATCAGGCGCTTAATCCGTTCTTCGAACTGACCGCGATACATCGTCCCAGCGATCAGGCTAGCTAAGTCGATCTCTAGTAGCTTGAAATTGGTCAGATAGGCTGGCACATCGCCACTGGCTAGTCGATTGGCTAAGCCTTCGATGAGGGCGGTTTTACCGACACCGGGATCGCTAACGATCAACGGGTTATTTTTCTGACGGCGAGCTAAAGTCTGCATCAAACTCATTAGTTCAGTTTCACGCCCAATAATCGGATCAAACTCACCGTTTTTAGCTTTGAGAGTCAGGTCACGCGTAAAGTATTCAATGGCTAGATTTTTTTGCTTTTCGCCGCGTCGCGCCTTGGGCTTAGCGTTATCTAAACGGACTAGCTTATCGATCTCGGCAATCTCTTTAAAGAGGGTGCGAAGCTGTTTTTCAATCTGTTTTGGCTCTAGTCCAAGCTGAAAAAGCAGACGATGGGCTCGGAGCTCTTTTTCGACTAAGATAGCCAGCAGCAGATGTTCAGTATCGATTGACTGATGTTCATACTCGCTAGCTAAGCGGGCCGCTGCCATCAGTAAGAGTTTGGCGTCAGCGCCTAGGCCCTGACCGTTAGATGGCTGCGCCGCATCAAAGGTGGCAACCAAGCGCACCTGGTCACTATTGAGATCGTATTCGCGTAAGATCTCGTGGGCAAAGGTTGAGTTTTTGGTGATGATCGCTTCGAGGATATGGCTAGAATCAACGACCGTCTGGTTGGCATCGGCGCCTTTCTGGGCCTCGACTAAGATCGTTCGTGCCGAATCGGTAAAACGATCAAAGATTGTTTCGTCCATTTTTTAACTTTCTCGAGATTCGGGCGCCTCGGTCACATCGGTCACTTCGCTTGTGGTCTCAGTTTCAGTCTCGGTGGCTGGCGCCGTTTCTGTATCGGCTTCGATCTCGGGCTCAGACTCAGTTGCAGTTTCAATTTCAGGCGCTGTTTCAGCGACGATCTCGTCGGCTACTGGCGTTGCCTCCGTTTTTACCTCTGCCTCTTCGTCAGTTTGACCTTCGCGTAAGATATCGATTGAGTAACCAGTTAATTTCGAGGCGAGACGGACATTCTGACCACCTCGACCGATAGAGAGAGAGAGTTGCTCCTCTTCGATCTCGACAGTGGCTCGATGAGTCTCTTCATCGATTTTAATCGATAGCGGCTTAGCCGGAGCTAAGGCGTTGGCAATAAAGCGCTCGGGATCGGTGCTGTGTAGAATGATATCGATCTTTTCATCGCCAATCTCAGCCAGAACGGCCTGGACTCGGCTACCGCGTTGACCAACGCAAGAACCGACTGGGTCAATCCCCTCTTGGTGAGCGGTGACGGCCATCTTGGTTCGGCCGCCAGCTTCGCGAGCGATAGCCACGATCTCGACGACTTCAGAGGCGATCTCTGGTACTTCGAGGGCAAAGAGCGCTTTGATAAAACCAGTGTCAGCGCGCGAGACGATAACTTTGGGTCCCTTGGCAGTCTCTTCGACGCCTTGAATGTAGACCTTAATTCGCTGACCAATATAGTAGCGTTCATTTTTGATTTGACCGGTCGGCAGCATCAAGGCGTTAATCTTGCCCAGGTTGACGATCACAATATCGCCCTCGATCTGTTGAATATTACCGTTGACCAAGGTGTTTTCTTTTTCTTTAAACTCAGCGTAGAGCATCTCGCGCTCGGCCTCGCGGAGTCTTTGGATGATAACTTGTTTGGCAGTTTGAGCGGCGATGCGGCCAAAATCAGCGTGAACTGGTAGCGGTCGCTCGACCTCTTCGCCAATCTCGGCTGATTTGCGCACCTTGCGGGCCTCGAGCAGAGTGATTTGATGAGCCGGTTCCTCGATCAAGGCATCTTCGACAATGGAAAAGACCTCAAACATCTTGGTATCGAGGGTTTCGGGGTCGAATTCAGCTCGAATAACCTGGTCTGGTGTACCGTAGTCTTTACGGTAGGCGGCGGCTAAAGCTGCTTCGATCGTTTCGAGAATGATTGCGGTATCGAGACCTTTTTCGTCGGCAATCTGGTTGATTGCGGCCATCAGGGGTGAAGTTGCCATTGCGCTCCTTTGCATAGTTGCGTTTTAATCATAGGACTTGTGAAAATAAAAACAAGTCTAAATTGACTTGTCTATACCAAATCTTAGCCTTTTTGTCAGCCTTTGTCAATCGTATCGTGTGCTTAATTAGGCATGTTTAATTAAGACGGATTAGCTCGATCTCTTGGCCAGGATTAATAGCCTGACTACTGCTAAAGAGCTTGATCGCTTGCCAGTCAAGCAACCAAGCGCTGGCATTGGCTACTTTAGGCTCTAAGATATCGCGATTACGTATCGGGAGAGCCTGAAAGACAACATTGAGCCAGTGTCCATGGCTGACTATCAGAGTCGGGCGCCCGTTACTGGCATGTAGCCAGTGCGTCAGGGCTAGGTGAGCTCGTTCGCGGACGCGCTGATCTAATTCGTAGCCATGTTCTTTAAGCACATCGCGACTTTTCGTCAGGTCGGCGGTCATCGCGTCGATTGCTTGGTCTTTGGCCAGGCCCTCGTAGCTACCGCCGCTTCGTTCACGCAAATCTGGGTCAAGCTCGAGTTCAACCGGCCACTGCTTTTGCAGAGCCTGGGCCGTCGCCCGAGCCCGAGTTAGGTCCGAGCTGACGATGAGTTCGGGTGGTTCAACTATTAGTTTGGCGTGTCGCGAGAGCTTATCGGCGAGCTCTTCGGCCTGTTTCTGACCGGCTTTAGAGAGTGGGTAATCTTTTTGGCCCTGAAAGATGCCCTGAAGGTTACCAGTACTTTCGGCGTGTCGAATTAATACAAGGTAGCTCATCGTAGTGAGAGCTCAGCGGTAATGGCTAAATGATCGCTGACTCCAGATAGCAACTGGACTGATTCGACCTCGATATTGTCGGTCGTGAACAGTCCATCGACTACGTAGGGCAACGGTCCGGCCCGATGCAGCTCTCCATCAATGGTCGAAGTAATAGAGGCTGGGATATGAGAGCGATACTTGGCCTCGAGTAGTGCGTAAACGCTATCCCCTCTCGGTGAATTGAAGTCTCCGGCCAGGATTAGGCGCGGATAACTCTCGAGCTGTCTTAGTAGTAGCTGCATATTGACGAGCTGTTCAGCTGTGACGCGACCAAGATTAGACCAAGTAAAGTGGGTGGTTGCCACCGAGAGCCTCTGATCGCCTACTATTAGGTCTAAGATGAGGGCAACAGAGCGCGGTCTGGAGCTATGAACATGGGCTAGTTCTGGAATCTCCCCATGACCAAGATCGTAGTCCAAAATAGTCGCCCGCTCGTAGGGGTAGCGACTAAAGATGGCGATACCATCAATCTGGCCATTGGCGCGATATTTCAGTCGAGGCACATACTCGCCTTGCCAACCGTACTGTTGGCGTAAGCGCCAAAAGTCCTCGATAAATAACTCTTGTAAACAGATAATCTCTGGCCCCCATTGACTGAATAGGGCTTCGATGGCCGGCCAGTGTTTATCTTGTTCTATATTGAGGGAGAGTAGCTTAATCGTCATTTGCCCCAACGCCAACGTGGTTTCTCTCCAGTTAGATAACAGAGAGCGATTAAGAGGCCGGTCAGTAAGATTATCGGCAAGAAATAGCTATAAATTAAGTAGCTGTTACTGGCTTTAGTCGGATCGAGCTGACCGACCAAAACAAAGATTAAGAGCAGATAGATTGTCAGACTTAGCCAACCTGGCCAGCGTTGTGGTGTCCAGCCCCAGCCGTAAAGCTTAGCGCTAAACCAGCGTTTTTGAGGGTCCTGACCGATTGAGCGTAGCGTCTCTATTAGTTTCATAGCTTGATTATAGCGGAAAGATAACGTATATTCGAGTCGTCTTTATACCTGACGGTATGAAGCAGGCTGTACCTCTACAAAGGAGAAATGGTTGATGAGCCCGTTTGCTCACCCCGATACTCACCCCGATCATGACTTTCTGGAGCTCTGGTGCCAATATCGGGACGGTGGCCGTCGAGGTAATGAGGCAGCTGAGATAATCTTGAAGCGTTATCATGGTTGGCTGTTCAAACTCGTCTTGAAATTAGGTGCTGAACCAAGTGATCGTGATGATCTGTTGGTAGCCGCCCAGTGCGGCCTAGTAATAGCTCTAGCCAAATGGGATCCAGAGCGTCAGGTCAAATTCATCACCTTTGCCACGCATTGGATCATGAACGAGCTCTGGCGAGAACTGGCTCGACTGCGCAGGATCATCTTGCCGCCTAAGCTGACGACGAATGCTAGTCGTATCAGGAGAATGACTGAAGAATGGATGCGGACGCACACAGAGCCTCCTGTCGAAGAGGAGATCTGTAGCCTGACAGGCTTGACATCCGCCGATGTCAGATATGCACTTCAATCAGTGCCGAGCTGTGTCACTTTGGCTGACGTTGTCCGTCCAGACGAGACCCCAGATGCTTGGCTTGAGCGGTATCAACCAGCCTTGCCCCCCCGACAGGTAGAAGACGAGGTCGTTCATGAGCATACCTTGAACGAAATTTGTCTCGTCCTTTGTGAGTTGGATGCTCGGCTAGTAACTGTGCTTGCACTGCGCTATGGATTGTCTGGAGCAGCGCCCGTAAGCTTTAAGGAGATCGCCAAGCATCTAAGGGCATCTGAATCGACAGTTCGCCACTGGCACGACAGAGCGATAGAGCGTCTAAAGCGCCTTCTGGCTGAGCCGAAAGGTTAAGCACAACTCTTTGGCCCCCGATAATCGGGGGCCACTTTTTTACCCATAATTAGAGATTAAACCTGTCTCTCTTCGCAAAGCTCTCTCAATATATTCAAGGCCTTGGGCCACATCGTCTCGAACATCTCTTTCATTGCTTGACTAGCTGGGCTAGCCGGCATAGTTAGGTCGATAGTTAATAAGGTCTGGTTCCCCTGTTCCGTAAAAGTGTAGTTTTCGAAAGCCGGCGTCCACTGCTTGACTGAAGCGCTAGTCGTATCTTCGATACCGCCGTGAATCTCTCCCAAGTGCTCGATCGAGATAAATCGCTCGGGAACATTCTTAACGATTTGAGAAGTCATGCCCGAGCCGTCAGAGGCTAAAAACTTGATCTTACTCCCCTCTTCCCACGATCCCTCGTAGTATGAGGTAGGTTCAAAGGCGGCCGTCCAAGTTTTGTAACTCTCTTGTTCTAACATCTTATCCCAGACTGTTTCAACCGGGGCATTGATAGTGATCTCGAAATGCAATGATTCAGTCATGGTAGGATCTCCTATATATCGCTTAGTATCTACACAGTTATTTTAACATATGGAGATTAGTTAAAATTCACCAATCGAACAGAAGTAATGATATGGTGGAATTATGAATGAAATATTTTATCGCGCTTGGCACAAGCAGGAAAAACGGATGTATGCTGTGATTGGCATGCATTGGACTGACGAGTGTCCGAGTCAATTGCACCAACTCATTTTACATGGAGATCTAAGGGTCAGTCCTGATGAAGTGGTACTGATGCACTACAGCTGCTTAAAAGATAAGAGCGGTGTCTTCATCTATGAGGGTCACATTCTTAAACATCAATCTGGCCAAGGTGCTGTGACCTATCAAGACGGCTCATTTCAAATTTCTGGTACGGCCCTGA
Source organism: uncultured Candidatus Saccharibacteria bacterium (assembly GCA_964592905.1). GTDB lineage: Bacteria > Patescibacteriota > UBA1384 > CAYGGE01 > CAYGGE01 > CAZQGJ01. The sequence goes on from CAZQGJ010000020.1 coordinate 13,362, forward strand.
CTTTAATCAATGATCGAGAAGTTATCGGCAATATTTATGAACAAGCATAAAGCCTATCGAGTTTGCATCATTGGCAATTCAGGCAGTGGCAAATCAACACTAGCGAAAGTTTTAGGGCGTCAATTAGATGTTCCAGTTTTTCATCTAGACCGAGAGCTTCTGCACGGTCAATTTGTTGCATATACCAAAAAGGAGCAACTAATTCGTCACGCAGCGCTTATAGCTCAAGAGAATTGGATCATCGACGGCGATTACAAAAGCTTCCTATCGCAGAGATTAGAAAGAGCCACAGCCGTTATTTTCTTAGATGTTTCACGCTTTATCACCGTGCCGAGACTTATAGCGCGATTTTTTAAAGATTCGCTATTAACAAAAAGCGTGCCGGCTGACGCACGTAACCGAGCAAGTGTCTTCGTATTGAAGAGAACGATTGGCTATAATCGTCAAAAGAAGCTTCAATATCTGAGAGAGCTCTGTCTTGATCATCCTCATGCTCAGCTTATTATTCTCAAACCCGGTACCATAGGCAGCTGGCTTGAAAACATCCTGCTGAAATTAAAAAAGGCCAATCCGGTGGACTGACCTTTTTTGGCAGCGTTCCCCCTGTCAGGGTCGCTGATTTTATGATTTCTTGAGACTTTGTTGAAAGCTCTCCAGCATTGTCTCAGAGAAAGCCAACTGCCGTTCAAGGCTTTTCTTGGCAGCATTTACGCGTAGCTCATATAGAGCCTCACAGCCTGGCTGTGTACGGAATCTTTCCGCCTTGGCCTGTTGCAGATTGTAGTTGGCAACCGCCTCCGCGTTGTTCTTAGCGAGTCTGCTTCGCAGCTCACTGACTTGCGTGTCCTGATAGGCGTGTTGCAGTTGGGCACAGAGCTCGTTGATGAACTCGTCCATACGTGACAGTCTATCCTCGTACTCTTCGGGTAAGCTCATGCTAGTTCCTGACCGTTACGTGGTCCCTCCGCCTTTCGGACTAGAATAGTGTTATCATAGGAACAGGGTGAGTGTTTTGCCTTACCCTGATCTTGACTAGTAATCATAGCACCTATAGAAGTAAAAGTCAAGGTTCTAACAGACAAGGTGAGTTCTATACTTAATGCGCCAGCCTAGATACAATACTGTGTCTAGAAAGG
>CAZQGJ010000021.1:0-9147 GCA_964592905.1 uncultured Candidatus Saccharibacteria bacterium
AAATTATTACTAATGCTGACCGGGTTCGTGCGTTGTTGATTTGTTTTGAGGGCCGCCGCAACTAAGCCTCTAAGCTCATCATCAGCTTTGATGAGCTGTAAATTTGCCGCCGTGATCTGTTTTAAGTCAATTCCCAGTCGCTGTAGAAGCTTCTCCAGATTATCGAGATAATTTTGCCTTATGTTCGGATCGGCATTCGAGACTGCTGGATTTTGGACAATTTTTCTTGTATGTCTTCTGGCTCGGCTGTTGCTACTGCCGTTGGGACTTGTAGCCGAGACAGGCACAATCGCTTCGATACCGTTCCGTTTAGACTGGAGGTTTTTAGTTGTTCGCTCTAGGTCGGCAACGTTATATCTCTCTCTACTTAATAGCTTCATAATTTCCTCGATGGAAGTAACTTCTTTAGATCTGTCTCCCGCTGTTCGACCCAGGTCCGCCATCATGACGGCGAGGGCTGCCAGGCCATCGGGATCGGAGAGGCGATTATCCCGCTTGTTTCTCTTATTCATCAGGGCCTGAATTTGGGCTTCTAGCTCTGCGGCCTTTTCGTCTGTGATGTTATTAAAATGTTCGAGCTCATCTGGGTTGAGACTAATGGCTAATTTAGTTGCCTCTTCGTTGGTACGATCGCGAACCCGTTGCAAACCAGGAAAACGATAGCGATCCTTTTCTTTTTCAGCGGCAACTCTGGCGTATTCCCATGGCTTAGCCCCGGTGATCTGAACCTGTTCGGAGAGGTCGCGATAGAATTTAGCCTGTTGTACCGAAGTCGAGCTGGCCTCGCGCTTGGCGTTGCCAGCCTCGATACCCTCGAGAGCGGCTCGGATCGGCTTAGCATAATTCCAGCCCCTGCTACTCAAGAATCGCGAGACATCCCGAGGAGTTTTCTGTCTGGCGTAGGTTAAGCCCGGAGTGATGCCGGTGACGGTCTTGAGCCCTTTTTGCAACGGTTCGATGATCTTGCTATTGAGGCTGGCCATTACGCTGCCACCCTTATTAGTCGGTGTCTTCAGTGCCATAGTGATACAGGTCAGGCTGATTAGATATGTGGCGATATTGGCCTCACTGCCCGAGGCTCGATAAACCTGAATGGCTAACCAGAGCCAAAAAAAGGTGATCGGCGCCATAAAGGTCCAGTTAATTAAGTAACCCCACCACTGTGTCCAGATCTTGCTTTTGAAGACTCCCGGAAAGCCAAACGAGGCAAAGGCGAGTGGAGCACAGGCCGTCAGAATTAGGAGGACATAGATACGAGCAATCATGGCAATGCCTAGACCTAAGAAGAGAATGCTCGGCATCAGTAATAAGAACATCGAGGCGGCCCAGATAAAGGCGAGAAAGGGACCGGTGGCGACAATTGCCCAGCCAAAGATGCCTATTAAGGCAGTGATCATCCCGATGGTGCTACCTTGAGCTGATTGCGTCAACAGGTTGCCGATAGCGGTCGGGCCCTGACGATAGACGCTACTGATCAAAGCCTCGACAAAGGCGGCCAAGGTGCCCTCGGATGTCGCCTCGTTAATCAGGGTCACGGTTAGGACATTGGCAAAGTCAGTAATCGTCCAGACGATCGGCAAGGCAAAGTTAGCCAGAACGATACCAAGTACCATTGGCACCAGGGCTTTTTTGACGCTATAGGTGTCGATTTTGTAACGCAAAATATTGGCAAAGGCGACCACCAATAGCACGATCAAGATTAGGATATTAACCACGCTTAACGAGGCGCGGTAGATGCCGATCTCGTAGTTGCCGGTACTGGTTGCGGCGCCAAAGATTAAGGGATCGCAACGCAATCGGTAGTAGAGACTACCTTTAGAAAAGATCTGGACGAGCCAGTTTTTATTCTCTTTCGGGATCAGGGCTAGGGCTTGCCCCTGGGCGGTGGCCGGATCTACACCCTCTTTACAAAGGGGGAGAGTAGTGCGGCCGGTAGCGGTGTCAAAGGATTGGGCCTGAACCGGTGTCGGCCAAGCCGAACTCAGCCAGATAGCGCCAAGCAGTAATAACAGGGCTATTCGAGTAACTGGCGCTGAGTTGGTCATGAGCTTTGCAAACCTAAGGCATCGATTACTAGGTCGATACTAAAACCGGCGGCGCTGGCTGCCCAGCCAGTCATCGTGCCAATCATGCCGCAAAATATCGATCCCATCACATTGCCGAAAAAACCACCGCCCTTAAAGAAGGCGTTGGTACACTCGTCGTTATTGAATTGATCGAGTTTATGAACCTTGAGGTCCCAAACAGCAATCCAACTCGATTTAGAGTCATCTTCGTCAGCCGCTTGATGATTGGCGAGACAGTTGAGTTGGTTGGAGTTCGGTATCTTATTAGATTCTATGTCGAAGGCTTCATTTTCCTCGCCAAAATTGATGAGTTTGACCGTGTTTTTATCCCGACAATCAAAACTTGTGCTTGGGTCGTTGTAGACACGTTTTGTGATTAGCCAGCGGTATTCCTCCAGATTGATTTGTAGTGGCCCACCGGTAGCATTGTTGCTACTCGTGCCAGGTTGCGCGCTAAACTGACCGATGGCGATTAAGTTGTCGTCAGCCGATCGGTCAAAGCGATCCTTGTTAGTTCCAAAGATGCCACCAGCCTTGCTTTTATCGTCAACTAAAAAGCCGATGTTGCCCATCAGATCGATAGCGATATATAGGACATCAGGGTCAACTCCATCATCTCTAAAGAAGTCAGTTTGATCTTTGTTGAGTTTGGCCGGATCGCTAAGTTTGAATAGAAAATAGTTATTGGCCCTAAGAGCTATAGCGGTTTCGGATTTGACCACAGCAACGAGATCGAAGATTAGATCGTTTCGTGCGGCAGCGGAGTTAATCCCCAGCCGTGGCCCCGAGATCACGAGCTGAGGTGGTTTTTTGGGATTTTCGCCCGCCTCACCTTCGACTAATAGAAAATCCTGTCTATTATTTTTATTTATAGGATCAGTACTGTCTATTGTTTCTGTTTGAGGTAAGCGTAGCTTTTGGTTGCCAATTAAATTGCCAAATCTAGAGCCCTTGCTCAGGCTGTCAAAGGTACTTTCGGCAGCGTTGCCAGTGACATTAACTTCACCAAAGCGACGCTCATTAGCGTTGAGTCCGTTGACTCGAGAGATGTAGTCCTTGAGATAATCGGTTACACCAGCAGCAACTTTTTTGGCAGCCTGTGAGTTAAAATCAGGCCGTAAAAAGTCTGGCGGCGAAAAGGCGTTACTAAGTTCATCGCCACTTTTAGTGACATCTACAATTTTATAAACTACGGTGTTGGCAGCGTTAGTTAAGAGGCGATAGTTATTTTTAATATTGAAAGACCAGACGTTAATTGTATTGTATGTGGTTCCGATGGGCTGCTTGACGACGATGGTGGCTCCTGGGCCGATTGAATCCACGCTAATAACGCCCTGTTTTTTAGAGAAAAGGTCATAAGTTGTTGGATCATCTTTATTGCAAGTAGCTGACGCCTTCAGGCAGCCACCATAGATTGCTTCAGCTGTATCTAATGTAAACTCAGCGGTGTAGTATTTATTGGTTTTTACGGCGTCATCTGAATGGCTATACTTAAAACTGTGATAGAGATTTGTTTTGTCGACACTCAAAAAGAAACAGCCATGTCGAAAAGGCGGTGCTGACTTAAAGTCAACTACTGGAATGCCGAATAATTGTGCGGAAGCCGATAGTTGAGTTGCATCGCCAATGCCAAACCTGCAAGCCTCACCACTCTCGGTAGCTGTAGTGGCTGGATTTGTGAGTATGCCCTCATCAAGATACTCCTTGTAGGTTTTACGATATAATAAGGCCTCTTTAGAGGCGTCAGTCACCACTACATCAGCGTCTTCGTCACTGACCTCGACGGTAGTATCGGCGCCAGAACTAGTGCCAGTACTTGAGCCTGTCGAGCCTGATTGAGCGGCGGTGACTTGTAGGCCGGCTGACCAGGGCAACAAAAAATTAGCCGATATCAAAGAGATAATCAGCCAGAGAGCGCTGAATCGTGTTACTCTCACCCTCTTTGCCTCCTTATTTACAGATTAATTATAGCATCTTTGAGCTCTATTAGCCGCCGGTCCAGCGGGTCAAGCCGGAGACCCAACTCCAAGGCGGCTAGAGCCTGTTCTAACAAATAAGTCGGCTGTCCAAACTGCGCTACCAGGCCGGCGGTCTCGCTCTCGGCCGCCGCGGCCTCGAGCTTCGCCCGCCGGCTCGGATTCAGCCCATCTAACTTTCGATCTAATTCCACCAACCGGTTATAAAGCCCAACATAACTTTGTGCCTCGGCCAGAAGCGTATCCCGGTAAAGCGGTTCGGTTTGATGCAGAGTCGTCAGATAGATGACGGCAACCGGATAGTTTTCTTGTCGGTGCGCTTCCGCCGCCGCTTTTAGCAATTCAGCCCGGGGTAGGTTGAGAGCCTCACCGCTCAAGGCCTGCCAACCCTCGACCAAGCTCGCTGTCGTTGGTACTAAATCGATCTCGGCCTGATAGAGTCGGTCCTGCGTCTGGCGTAACCAAATTAACCATAGGCCCAAGATAATTAACGGTACGATCAAGGCCCAAGCGAACCAGGTTCGAAAGGCCGGCTTAACTCGGTGCTCCGTCTGTCGTTTAGCTTGAGCCTGAGCTCGGGTCTGAGAGTGAACAGCCGGATGACTAGCCTCGCTTGACCGCGCAGATCTTTTATCCTCGGCCGACCCTTGTCCAGGTGTCCATTGTCCAAGTTCCCTCTGGCTAGTTGCCTTTTGATCACTTGCCCCTTTGCCGATCGTCTTCCCGTCAATTTGAGCCCGTACCTGTTTTAGCCAGTCCTGAACGGTATCAAATAAATGATGCCAGACTGCTCGAGCCTCGGCAGCAACGGCCGGCCGATTTTCACCCGGCCGAACTTTGGCGGCGTCTAACCGCTCTCGGCCTCGCCAACTATGCAGCCTGGCGGTCAGCTGATTCCAGATTGGCCAGCCGTGAAAAACGGCTGCCTTAGGTTGGGTAGGTTTTAGATCTCGACCCTCGCTCTGACTCATTACTCAGGATATTGACTGAGGGCTAAGAGGCGTGGCCTATCGACAGTGACGACTAACTCTTGGTAGATCGCCTCTGTCACATAGGGCATTAGCGGATGCAAGAGCTTTAAGAGATTGAGATAGAGGCTGATCAGGCTGCCGAGTCGAGCCGCCTTGGTCGAGGTAGGGCAGTCGGGATTAACCAAGTCTCTTTTGACCGACTCGAGATACTCATCGGCGACCTTGGTCCAGATGAACTGATAGAGGGATTCGGCAATCAAGTGAAAATGACGATCGGTAAAGTTCTGTTTAATAGCTTGACAGAGAGTGGCGTACTCCTGCCAGATCGCCGCGTCTTCGGCTGAGTCGTTCGCCGCCGCAGTGCTAACCCCGGTAGCAGTCAGCTCGAACTCGGCTAGCTTTTGCTTCAAGGCCTCGGCCTCGAGTTCTGGCCAGAGTTCGGCCGCTCGCCACTCGATAAACTTGGCCATATTCCAAAGCTTATTAGCGAAGTTACGCATACCCTTGATCTTGTCCTCGCTGATGACGATATCGTTACCGCCAGCCACCCCAAAGAGTAGCGCCAAACGGGTGGCATCGGTGCCATATTGGCTGGCAACCCCTAGCGGATCGATGACATTGCCCTTGGATTTGCTCATCTTTTGTCGATCTTGATCGCGCACTAAGCCATGAATATAGACCTCGCGAAAGGGCGGTTGATCGGTAAAGTAGAGGCCGAGCATGATCATGCGGGCGACCCAGAAAAAGAGAATATCGTAGGCGGTTTCGATAATTGTGGTTGGATAGAAGCTATCGAGTCCCTGAGTCGTCAGAGCCAAAAAGGGCCACTGACCGGAACTGAACCAAGTATTAAAGACATCGCTATCTTGAACGAGAGCGTTTCCTTGACAGTGAGGACAGTTAGCCGGTGCCTCTCCGGCTGTAATTATTGGCGCACACTGGCTGGCCTTATTTTGACAGTACCAAACCGGGAGACGAATGCCCCAATGGATTTGGTGCGAGATATTCCAGTCGCGCAGATTGGTCAACCAGCTATAGTACTGATTCTCGTATTTAGAGTTTAAGAAGCGAATCTGACCAGAACGGACTGCCTCGACGGCATCGTCGCGGAGATTCTTACCGCTCTGGCCAGTTTTAGTCATAGCGATGAACCACTGCGGCATGACGCGTGGCTCGACTGGCTGCTGGCACTTGTAGCAACAGCTTTGGGTCGTGGCGTAATTAGGGTCGGTTTTGACTAAGAGGCCGGCCTCTTGCATCGCCTCGACCATGGCTAAACGCCCGGCTAAAACCTTGAGGCCAGCAAAGCGCCCATTGATGGCGGTCAGCTTGCCGTATTGATCGATTACACTTTGATCGGTTGGTAGATTGTGGCGGAGCGCCATCTCGAAATCGTTGGGATCGTGAGCCGGCGAGACTTTGACCACGCCGGTACCAAACTCTGGCTTGACGAACTCGTCGGCAATAACCGGCAGTTGACGCTGACCAAAGAGGGTCTCAACGGTGACAGTTTGACCGATGTAGCTTTGATAGCGAGGATCGGTTGGGTGAACGGCCAGTGCCACGACGGCCATTACGTCTTCGGGTCGGGTAGTGGCCACGACCAATGGCCCGTACTGCAAATAGTAGAGCGAGAGGGTGGTCGGAATCGAGCGAATCTCGAGCTCGGCCAAGGTGGTTTGATGTTTAACGCACCAACTGACCGATCGCGTGCCGCGATAGACAAGCCCATCGTCGGCTAGGCGTTTAAAGTTAGCCTGAACAGCGCTGACGACTCGAGGATCTAGGGTAAAGATCTCGTGATCAAAGTCGAGACTAGCCCCCAGGGTTTTGAGTTGAGCGCGAACCTTGTCGATATGGCCCGTCGTGAACTCGTACATCTCGTTATAGAGGGCTTGAGGCTCGAGCTCGAAACGGTTGCGACCGGCTTTTTCGAGGACTTTATCAAAGACTACCTGTGTCTCGAAGCCAGCGTGATCGTAGCCCGGTAGCCAGAGAACTCGATAACCGTTCATGCGATAGTAACGGGCCAGGCTGTCCTGGATCGCTACTCCAACTAAGTGGCCAATATGGAGCGAGCCGTTAGCGTTCGGCGGCGGAAAGATTAGACTAAAGGTCGGCCGATCATCGGTCGTGGTCGGTGGCAGACGAAAGAGACCGCCCTCTTCCCAGAGCTGACGGATGCCTGTTTCGTGTTCGGTTGGTTGATACTGATTGGTCATTGGCCCTATTTTAACAGGTAGAGAGCCGACCAACAAGCTGTTATGATAGAGCTATGTCAGAACTCAATATTGATTTTCGCCAAGCCAGTCCAACCGCCGAGGCTCAGCACTCTTTGGCCGAACTTTGGCCTCGCTTAACCGCGCCTAGCCTCTTACAGACCGAGAGCTGGGCTCGCTTTAAGAGTGAGTTTGCCTGGCAGAGCCTTCGAGTTGGCTCAACCCAGCTCTTACGTCGAAGCTTGCCGCTCGGTTTCAGTTTAGTTTATGCGCCTGAGTTAACCAGTCCGTCTCTCTCGACGCTCGAGGCCTTGCGTCGAGTCAGGGCTTCGTCCGATCTCTTTTTGCGAGCCGAGCTTTTACACCCTCATCAAGATAATTTAGTCGAAGAGCTGAATCAACACGGTTGGGCCACCGCTCCCGAGGAGATGCAGCCGGTTTATCGGCAATGGGTGCCGCTTCAGGCTACTCCCGAGCAACAGTTGGCGGCGATGCGTGAAAAGGGGCGTTACAATACGCGGTACGCGATGCGTCAAGAGTTGCAGGTCGAGGTTTTTGACCAGACTAGTTCAGCTCCGGCTATCACTGAGGGCGTCGGTCGTTTTTATCAACTATTTCAGGCGACGGCCGGTCGGAACGGCTTCGCCATTCGCCAAGAGCGCTATTTTCAGCGATTGCTTTGGTATCTGACCGAGGCGAATCTGGGTGAGCTAATTCTGATCAGCCGAGGCGAGCAGACTTTGGCCGGACTGATTCTCGGCTACAACCAACAGATCGCTACTTATCTATACGGCGCTAGTAGCAGTCTTGAGCGTCAACTGATGGCGCCTTACTTGGGTCACTTTCAGGCTATGCAACGAGCGATGGCGCGCGGTTGTTTAGTTTACGATCTGTTGCAGATCGCTCCCTTTGTTGTCGAGCCAACGGTTTCACCTGATTCAACTGATTCAACTCAACCGTTAGACTCAGCTCAGTCAGCTCAGCCATCGGTAGGGCATCGTTTTGCTAACCTAACTCGCTTTAAGCAGCAGTTTGGCGGCTGGCCGATTCGGTTGATGGGGAGCTTTGACTACAGCTTTCGTCCCAATCTAACTACTATCTTTCAGTGGCTGGAACAGCGTCGTCGACCGCACTAGAGCGATAGATTGGTAACCTGGACAAGATAGTTTATACTGCAAGAGATGATTTATTCTCTTAAACGCTGGCTCCGCCGCTTCTTGGGAACCGAGGCGATCTTGCTTTACCACTTTTGGCGTGGCTGGCTGGCGGCGACCTTGGCCGGCTATCCGGCCCGGCAGTTGATCTGCATCGGCATCACCGGCACCAAGGGCAAAACCACTACTTCACACCTGATTGCTGCCATTCTAAAACAGGCCGGCTACAAGGTTGGCTTGCTCTCGACGGTCAGTTTTGATCTCGGCGAGGGTGAGCAGCCCAACCAAACCAATATGGGCACTTTGCCACCCTGGCAGTTGCAACGCCAACTCAAGACGATGGTGGCTAACGGCTGTCAGTATGCCGTCATCGAGGTGACCAGCCATAGTCTGGTCCAATCGCGGGTTTACGGTATTAACTTTGCCGTCAGCGTCATGACCAATCTGAGTCATGAGCACCTCGACTATCACAAGACGCTCGAAGCCTATAAACAGGCCAAGGGTCGGCTCTTTGCTAATCGGCCCAAGTTAGCCGTTATCAATCAAGACGACAAAACGGCCGCTTACTTTAATCAGTTTCCGGCCGGCCGCCAGCTCGGCTACGGCCGAGATAACCAGGCCGCCATTCGACCGAAACAGGTCAAGTTTTTGGCCACCGGTCGGGGGACCAGCTTCGTTTTGGTGACGCCAGTTGGTGAACAATCAATTCAAACCACTCTACCTGGCGAATTCAATCTTTATAATATTTTGGCGGCCAGCGC
>CAZQGJ010000021.1:9157-11336 GCA_964592905.1 uncultured Candidatus Saccharibacteria bacterium
CTTGACCTTTCAAACATCAAATCGACATATTGCGTACCTCAATTGGACATAGATCTACAGGCAATGATCAAGCATTTTATAATATTTTTGCGGCCAGCGCGGTTGGTGTCGGTTTAGGTGTACCGTTGCCGACGATTGCCGCCGCAGTCGAGGGTCTAGCCGGAGTCAAAGGTCGAATGGAATTAATCGAGGCCGGCCAACCGTTTACCGTCATCGTTGATTACGCTCACACCCCCGACTCTTTCGAGAAGCTCTATCAAGCTTTGGCCGAACAGCGTCAGGCTTCGGCTGGCCGGATTATTCATGTTTTTGGCCTAACTGGTGATCGCGACAGAGCCAAGCGACCGATTATGGGAGCGATCGCCGGCCGCTACGCTGACCTGGTCATCTTGACCGACGACGAACCGTATCACGAGGACCCAGCTCAGATCTTGGCCGAGATCGCGGCCGGCGTTCCCCGCGGTGGCACGCGAGCCAAGCCAATGATCAAGGATCAAAACTTCTTTATTATCCCTGATCGTCGACAGGCCATCGCTCACGCCCTCAAACTGGCCAAGGCCAACGATATCGTTTTAGTCACCGGCATGGGCGCCTTGACTAGTCGAGTCATCAAGGGCAAACATCTACCCTGGATCGAACAGCAAGTTATTCAAGAAGAGTTAGCCAAGCTATGAAACAACGCCTCCTCCTCGTCGATGGTAACGCCTTAATCTTTCGAGCCTTTCATGCCTTGCCGCCGCTGACCACCGCCTCGGGCGAGTTAGTTAACGCCGTTTATGGCTTTACCGTGTTATTACTCCGGGCGCTGCAAGAGCTGGAACCCGATTACGCTGTGGTGACCTTTGACTTGGCCGGTCCGACCTTTCGCCATCAGGCTTTCGAGCAGTACAAGGCTCAACGGCGCGAAACGCCGAGTGAGTTAATCGGGCAGTTCGACCGAGTCCATCAGGTCGTCGGCGCCCTCAATATTCCGATCTTTACTCTCGCCGGCTACGAGGCCGACGATCTAATCGGCACGCTAGCCAAACAGGCCAATCAACAGTCGATCGAGACGATTATCCTGACCGGTGACATGGATATGCTCCAGTTGGTCAATCCCTTGACTCGGGTCTATACCATGAAGCGATCGGTGAGCGAAACGACTATCTACGATCTAGCCACTGTCGAGGCCCGTTACGGTGTCAAAGCCAGCCAGTTTGTCGATTTCAAGGCGCTCAAAGGTGATAACTCCGATAATATTCCCGGCGTCGCCGGCATCGGCGAAAAGACCGCCGCCAGCCTGATCGCTGGCTTCGGTTCGCTCGATTCTCTTTATGCCTTTATCGATGGCTTAGATTTTAATTCCCCAGCCGAACTTAAGGCTGCTTTAGCTCAGGCGCCTGCCAAACTAACTCCACGCTTGGCCGAGATACTGCGCGATGGCCGGGCCATGGCTTACCAGAGCCAAGAGCTGAGCCGAATCGTTTGCGATGCTGACTTAGCTCTCGATCTGACGGCGGCTCGCTTGCGAGATTATGACCGGCCAACGGTGATTAAGCTGTTGCAAGAGCTGGAGTTTCGTTCCTTAATCGAGCGGCTGCCGAAGACTCATGCCACCGCTACTAACGACTTCGCCGATGACGAACCGACTGAACAAACCGCTGACCAAGTCGCTAAACCCAGTCAGTCGATCAAATCCGCCTTCCCAGATGTAGAATATCGGTTGATTGACTCTCTCGAGTCGGCCAAGCCGGTACTCGATCAGCTGTCCAAGGCTAAGCGATTGGCTGTCGATACCGAAACCGCCAGCTTGCATGGCGAGTTAATCGGCGTCAGTTTGGCCGCCCTTGTCGGACAGGCCTATTATTTTGATGTCTTACACTGCCCGGATTTACTTAAAACTCTTGAGCCAATCTTAATCGAACCAAAGATAAGCAAGGTCGGCCATAATCTCAAATATGATTATCTGGCGCTCAAACGGGCCGGTATCACCCTGGCCAATGTCGCCTTCGACACGATGCTGGCCAGCCAACTATTAGAACCAACCAGCCGCTCGCACTCCTTAGACGAGGTGACCAGGCGCGAGCTTGGCTTAACTAAGATCAGCCTGACCGAACTACTCGGCGAGAAAAAGATGGGCAGTTTGGCCGATGTCGAGCCTAGTTTAGTGGCGGAGTATGCGGCCGAAGATGCCGATGTG
>CAZQGJ010000021.1:11346-14266 GCA_964592905.1 uncultured Candidatus Saccharibacteria bacterium
CGATGCCGCCCTGAGACTCGACCAAAGCCTAACCGCTAAACTGACTGCCGATACCGAGGCCGAATCGGTCTATCGCCAGATTGAGTTGCCGCTTCTGACCATCCTAGCCGAGATGGAATGGCTCGGCATTAAGCTCGACCTGAAAACGATGCAAGAGCTGCAACAACGGCTCGAAGGCGACCTCAAAAAATTAACCATCGAGATCCGCGATCTGGCCGGCGAGGAGTTTAATCTTAACTCGCCCAAGCAGCTCTCGATGATTCTCTTTGATCGTCTCGACCTCAAACCGATTGATCAGAAAAAGACCAAAACTGGATTTAGCACAGCGGCGAGCGAGCTAGAAAAGCTCAAGGGCAGCCACCCGATTATTGACCTGATTTTGAACTACCGCGAGATGAGTAAGCTGCAATCGACCTATGTCGAGGTGCTGCCGACCTTAGTCGATACCAACGATCGACTCCATACTTCGTACAGTCAGTTTGGCGCGGCGACCGGCCGGCTGTCGAGTAACGACCCTAATTTACAGAATATTCCGATTAAAACTGCTCTTGGCCGCGAGATCCGGAGCGCCTTTATCGCCGAAACCGGCTATCGTTTGGTTTCGATCGACTATTCACAGATCGAGCTTCGAGTAGTGGCGGCCTTAGCCAAAGAGCCAACCATGATGGCGGCCTTTGCTGCCGACAGGGATATTCATCAAGAGGTGGCCGATGAACTAGGCGTTGACCGCCGAGTCGGTAAAACGCTGAACTTTGCCGTCCTTTACGGGCAGGGGGCTTACAGCACCGCTTGGCAACTCGGCATCACCCAGGCCGAAGCCAAAGCCTATATCGATAACTACTTTAAAAAGTTTGCCGGGCTAAAACAGTTCCTCGATGGACTAGTAACTCAGGCCAGGCAAGCTGGCTATAGTCAGACCATCACCGGCCGGCGTCGCCCTCTACCAGAGATCCTGTCCTCTAACTTTAGCTTACGGGCTGCCGCCGAGCGCGCCGCTATTAATACGCCGATTCAAGGTTCGGCCGCCGATATTATTAAGCTGGCCATGGTCAAATTAGAACAGTCAGGCCTCTTGGCTGACGAACGGGCTCGACTGCTTTTGCAGGTACACGATGAACTGGTCTTCGAAGTTAAGGCCGAGTATCTCAATACGTTTATTCCGTTGGCTGCCAAGGCGATGGAACAGGCCACCGAACTGGCCGTTCCGCTCAAAGTCGAGGCCAAGGTTGGTCAAAACTGGGGACAGATGCAGTCTGTGGCTGACTGATGTTGATTCATTTCTATGGCGATGATCTGACCAGCCTCGAGATTGGGCTCAATCAGCAGCTGAAACGTTATCGGGACAAATATGGCGAGACCGAGCTAGTTCAGCTCGAGGCCAACCAACTGCCAGCTCCACGCTTGGCCGAACAGCTCGGCGCCGCGCCTTTGTTCAGTCAGAGCCGCTTAATCGTGATAAAAAACTACCTCTTGGCCGGCACGGCTGCTTGGCTCGAAGCGAGTTGGCCGCTCCTGACGCGCTTGCCCTCAACCACCTTTGTCATCTTAGTCGATCGTGGCGTACCGGATAGACGAAGTCGTCTGTTCAAGTCGCTCTCTGACCCTAAAGTGGCTCGACAAGAGGCCTTTATCCAGCCGACTGGTCAGGACCTCAAGCGTCGTTTAACGATGCTGGCTAAAACGGCCAATTTGAACCTGACGAACGAAACTCTACACCTGATCTGGCAAAACTATAGTCAAAATCTATTGGCGGTGGCCTCGGAGTTTGAGCGCTTTGGCTTAGCTCTGTCTGGCCAAACTCTCGATCGGGCACAGTTTATTGCCGAAACAACGCTCGAGCCGCAGTTGGCCGATTTTGCCTTGACCGATGCTATTTACAGGCGAGAGGGGAGTCAGCTTCTAACCGTTCTCGAGCGCGAACGACGGCTGGAAACCGCCCCACAGTTAATAATCGGTAGTTTCAGTAGCGTCTTTTTTCAGATCTGTTTAGCTAGTTTAGCCCAGGCCGAGTTCGGTAGGGGAGAGGCCAAGCCGTTCTTAATCAATCAGGCGGGATTTAAACCGTATCCGGCCGATTTAGCGTTGCAGGCCGCCGCGCGCTATCGCGCCACCGAGTTAAAACAGATTCTCGCTTGGCTCTATCAGATCGACCGGGGGACGAAGCAGGGTTGGCTCGAACCTTGGTTGGGGCTGATATGGTTAGCTCGACTGCTGGCTGGCCGGAGTGCTGACCTGGAACGGGCACTCAATGTTACAATAGATAAAGATGATTACTTCCTCACGACCTCGAGCTTGGCAGTTTAATTGGCGGTGGCTCGGCTGCGCCATTGGCCTCGGCCTAATTCTCTTGACCAGTTACTTACTGGTTGTTTATCGCCAGCTGATCTTTGCCGACGTTAGCTCACCGCTCGAATCCGTCAGTCTCGAATCCGTTAATCTCGAAGCTGGTAATGCCGAGGCCGGGTCTAGCCAGGCTACAACTAAGCGCTATGAGCTGACCTTTAATCGTTACGGCGAGGCGGTTATCGATGGACGATCGATCAGTCGAGCCTTGCAGCCGTTAATCGGTCGCGATGAGTTTCGCTACAAACTCCTCGACAAGCCGGGGGAGTATATTGAGCGAATTATTATCGATGCGCACTTTGCCAAAGCCTTAGCTCCAACCAGCGAGTTTGATCTACTGGCAATCCATGGCGTCGATCGAGCAAACGCCATTCGGCTCGATGATCAGACCGTCCGTTATCAAGCCGAGGGGATAGGGCCCGAAGCGACGCTGACCTTGGTCGCTATCTTGCCGAGCGGTAGCTTTGACTGGCCTTGGGGCCGCCTACTGATCGGTTATTTACTTTCGGCGCCGCTGACTCTTTGGTTAGTGGTTGCCGGGCTTCTCCCCTTGACCGGACTGATCGTGCTCTTTGTT
>CAZQGJ010000022.1:0-2494 GCA_964592905.1 uncultured Candidatus Saccharibacteria bacterium
CTTCGAGTCGACCGACCATCTTGTCGCTGACGCCAGTTACTTCTTGTAAATTGGCCAAGACGAATTCCCCGGGATGCAATACAAAGGGTCTATCTTCGCTAATGATAACCTCTTCCATTAAGTCGTCGACAGGTTGGCGGAGATCGATCACCGGTCGACCGGTTCGTTTAAAGACTAAAAAAGTCTGGTCAAGATGGAGATCGTAAGAGGCAGGTTGCAGATACTGCTCATCGAAGGGGTCGATCTTGATCTCGCCCTTGGCTAAAGCAACTTTAATATCTCGATCGGATAGAATCATTGGCTGGTCTCCCTCTACTGAACTATTGCTCTAATCTATGTTAGATTAATAGCAATGGAACAGCAAAAACGCAACCAAAGATTTATCAATCGCCGCGCTACTTTTGACTATACTCTGACTGAGACAGAGACGGCTGGTCTGGTCTTGACCGGTGACGAGGTCAAGGCGGCGCGCTTGGGACGTGTCAACTTAACGGGTAGCTATGTCAAGGTTCTCTTTCTCGGTGGTCAAGTGCCCGAGCTTTGGCTAGTTGGCGCCAATTTTACCGGCACTCTCGATCCACAGCGCAGCCGAAAGCTTTTGGTCACCAAGGCGCAACTAAAACAGCTGATCGGCCTGACCCAAGAGAAACAGTTGACATTAATTCCGCTCTCGCTCTATTTTAGGGCGGGGAGACTCAAGCTGGATTTTGCCGTGGCTAAGGGCAAGAAAAACTACGACAAACGCCAGGCACTCAAAGAACAGGATCTTGACCGACAGGCTCATCGAGCCATGAAATAGTGGTCAATATTCCCCCTAAATTCGGCAATTGTGGATAAAGCCAATTGACTATTTCTGCCAACAAGGTAACATCTCACTATAGTGTAGGTGGAAGCTCATTAAACGAAATTATTTATTTGTTTTGTTAATTAATGAGCGTTCCACTTGGATGATACACTGGTAATCGGCTATGACCGCTTACTGGCGTATCAAATCCAGGTGGGACCACCTACTCTTTTTTTGCGTCTTTAGAAATGAAAATTGCCGCTGGCGAATAGCGACTAGAGGTCAAGCCAATAGACCGTCGGTGCCGGAATCGGTTCGGCCGCACTTAGCTGATCGAGAACCGGAATACTGATCTTAGTTAACTTGAGATCTATCCCTGCCGGACAACCTAGTAGGTAGGTTTGATTATAAAGGCGTAACGGTTTAGCACGATGAAGATGGCCGTGAAGATGGAGATAGGGGCCAGTCACCGGTAACGGCAAGTTGGGCGGTATGTGCGTTAAAAAGATAGTCCGTTGATTGATAGCTAAGGCTCTGAGGTCTAGATCGGCAAAGTCTGCTTCGTTGAGTAGCCCAAAGCCACCGATACCGGTGAAGTTATAGCCCTGCCACTCTATCCGCTCTAAATGTAAATTAATACCGAGCTGTCGGGTAACCGTATAGGCACTGGTTGGCTCATTATTGCCGTGAATCGCACCCAGTTTAAAACCGAGATTAGCTATTGATTGATAGAGCTCTTTCAGGTATGGTAACTGTTCATCACGATTATTGATCGTATCGCCAAGTGAGAGCACTAAATGGTACTCTGGATCTACTACCATCGATAGTAGCTTGAGGAGCTGTATCTTGGCCTGTATCGAATGATGAAAATCGGTTATAATCCATAAAGTTAAAGAATGCATATGTCTAAGATACCAAAAATTGTCATCCTCGGTCGACCAAACGTTGGCAAGAGCTCGCTTTTTAATGCTTTGATCCGTCGCAGGCAGGCGATCGTTAGCGCCAAGGCCGGCACGACGCGCGACTATATTACCGCGGATTTGATTATTAATGGCCAGCTACTTGAGCTAATCGATACGGCTGGTGTTGATCGTGATCTCAAGCTCGTGACTCTAGGTGGAGAGATGGAGTCGATGCAACGGCTCGCCCTCGAGCAGGCGAGCGCCTTTGTTTTAGTTCTCAACGCCCGTGAAGGCCTGATGCCCGACGACTTGGCGATGATCAAGGCTTTAGAGAATCAAGAACGCCCAGTCATCGTCTTTATTAACAAAGCTGAATCATGGCCGCCAGTGGCGGAATTTTATAAACACCGGCTCGCCCCGATCGTGGTTGGTTCTGTAACGACCCGTCAGGGCCTCAACGAGCTCCGTCAAGCGATTTTAAGCGCAGTTGGCCTGTTAGATGAACAATCAACACTCTCGGCTCAAATTGCCGATCTATCGGTCTGTATCGCCGGGCGACCAAACGTTGGCAAATCAGCCCTGTTTAATGCCTTAATTGGGCAAAAAAGAAGTATCGTCAGCGAACTCCACGGCACAACACGGGATTCGGTTGATTACTTAATCCAGCGCCCTAACGGTAAGCTGATTAGATTTATTGATACAGCTGGCTTGCGTCGTGCCGGTAAGATCGGTAACGCCCAAACAGGTGGCGACAAGCTTGAACGCTACTCGGCCAACAGAACGCTCGAAGCGATTCGTCGATCGGACC
>CAZQGJ010000022.1:2504-4804 GCA_964592905.1 uncultured Candidatus Saccharibacteria bacterium
GTCGATGCCAGCGAAGGCTTGACCAGGGGTGACGCCCATATCGCTATGAAGGCCTTGGCCGAAGAACGACCATATATTGTAATTTTGAATAAAGCCGATCTGCCCCGAGATGTTCGATTAGATCGCCGCTTTCCGTTTATGTGGAGACGGCCGGTTGTCGAGGTCAGCGCCTTAGAAAACCAAGGGATTGAAGAACTATTTAGGACCTTGGAGCAAGAGATTGATACACTGGAGTCTTAATGATTCCAGGAATAGGGAAGAGCACGATACCGGCTCGACCAATGATATTTTCCTGAGGTAAGACGCCCCATTCGCGACTGTCGCTCGAGTGAGATCGATTATCGCCCATAACGAAGTATTGATTGAGCGCTAGTTGCTGTTCGAGATTGCCAGTAATATTTTGACTGACAAAAGTTTTTGATTCTTCTAAATAAGACTCGGTTAACTTAACGCCGTTGATGTAGATCTGACCATCGGTAATATTGACCTTGTCGCCAGGCAGTCCGATCACGCGTTTGATATAGCTCTGTTCAGGGTGAGTCGGCGGATGAAAGACAACAACCTGTCCCCGTCGTAAACCGCCTCGCCACTGATAAAACAGCCGGTCAACGATTAGATACTGTCGATTATGTAAATTAGGTTCCATGCTCTGACCCTCAACTAAAAAGGGCTGAAAGACAAACAGTCTGAGGCTAAAGATTAGGACGGCCAAAAGTGCTAGGCCGGGCAAAGTGTCAAAAAAATTGAGCAATCGATTAATTAGCTTCATGAGGTTAGATTATCAGGTTGCAGTCGGATACTCAAGCGATATTTGAAGCCAGCGACGGTTACTTTGCGGATCAGGGCGCGAAAATTCTTTTGTTGATGCCGAGCAAACCGATAGATGGCTGTCGCTAACTCTGTTTCACTCTGTTGCGAACGGTTGGCCAGCCAGCTAAATTCGAGGCCAAGAGGAGCTATTTCGGCAAGAGTTAAGTTAAACCGCTCTAAGTCGTTGGTTGACTCCTTGATTAAACCTTGATTCAGGCGGGTGGTCAGACGTTTTTGAATTCGACTGGAAAGGGCAGCTGGTTCGGGCTTGAGCCAGTAAATCTCTAACTCGTACTCAAGTCTAGGCGAAGCTGTGCCGCTCGAGGCCCGATGCCGCGGGTTAGTTAGGCTAGCGCCGGTGCCGTCGAAGTTATAGCCCATCAACCAGGCTTGAAGGTATAACCAACTACCACCAACTAGAATCGGTGTTTTTTGTCGTTCGAGACAGTCATTGACGACGCTCTCGGCAGCCTCGACCCAATCGTTGACGCTCAGTCGAGTTGAAACTGGCGCCAGATCAGTGAGCCACTGGGGAACTGGCTTTGAATCAGGTATTGCAATATAGCGTAGAGATGGATAGATAGAAGTTAGAGCCGAGCCGGTGTGATTCGGACTCAACTCACCCTCTTTACCTGAAGCAAGATCAAAACCCTGGTAAACCTGACGGCTATCGACAGAGATTAACTCACCGTTATTTTGGCTAACGAGGCTAGCCGCTAAGTGAGTTTTGCCAGAGGCGGTGGGGCCAATAACGATAATTATTTTTTTCATTTTTAATACTATCTTTTAAAATTTGCAGGAACTTTTTTGTCAATGAGTTACGTGAAAGAAATGTATCATTTTTTCAGACATTTTGAGAAACTTGTAATCAACCAATTCCTCATATTGTTTTGTTTGAAATTCAAGTGTACTCTGTAACAGATAAATAGAGTAGTGAAAAAATTTACTTTCCGTTCTCGAGCCGCCTGAGTCGTGTTCATTAACTATTTAATAAATTAACAAATAATTATGGAGATTCTTATTTATGGATAATCTGATTGTGTTGATATTTCTTAGTTCAATAATCTCGCTTATTATTGGGCTAATTAAACCAACCGCTTTTGCGCGTTTTATTAGCGGGGAAATAACACGAAAAAAAGTTGCGGCCATCTTCGGTACTACTATTTTGGTCTCAATGATATTGATAGGAAATGCAGCAGATTCTACGAATGTTCATGACCAAGCCGGAACACAGCCCGTCGTATTAAGCGCTCCGATTGTCACAGAGAATAAAACTGATGTTCCCGCTTCCATCGAGGAGACTCCTGCAGTTACTCCAACGGCTAAGAAGTCAGAACCAAAAACTGCCCTCGCGCCTACCTCGACGTCGACATTATCTGCTACTCCAGCATCTACGCCTGGACTGGTAAAAAACGAGCTATCTAATCAAGCAAGCGCAGTTAATCAAGCAAAAGCGTATCTAAAAACCTCAGGCTTTTCTCGTGACGGAC
>CAZQGJ010000022.1:4904-14003 GCA_964592905.1 uncultured Candidatus Saccharibacteria bacterium
TGGTAGCTCAATTGGAGTACGGTAAATTCACTCACGAACAGGCAGTTTATGGCGCAGATAACTCTGGTGCAAACTGGAATGATCAAGCAGTTAATCAAGCAAAAGCGTATCTAAAAACCTCAGGCTTTTCTCGTGACGGACTGGTAGCTCAATTGGAGTACGGTAAATTCACTCACGAACAGGCAGTTTATGGCGCCAGTGCGGTAGGATTATAAACGTTACAGGGAAAACTAAGCTAATTTAACTACTCTTAGTTCGATTTAATCTGTTTCGTAGAATGTGTTGAGTTTTTGTTCTTGTTCAAATCTTTCAAGTGCCAGTTGAATTAGTCGGTCTATAAGCTCAGTATATGAAACTCCACTGGCTTCCCATAATTTCGGATACATGCTGACTGAAGTAAAACCAGGAATCGTGTTGATTTCGTTCACCAGAACGTCGCCATCTTCATTTAAAAAGAAATCGACACGCCCCAATCCCTCACAAGATAAGGTTTTGAATGTTTTAATCGCTAGCGCCTGTACTTTGTTGACAAGTTCATCTGATAGTTTCGCAGGAATTTCAAGTATAGCGCCCTGCTCATCTATATATTTTGCTTCGTAAGAATAATAATCGTGACCGGAAACGATCTCTCCGGGTATAGAAGCTATCGGATGGTCATTTCCTAGAACGGAGCATTCGATTTCTCGTCCTATGATATTTTCTTCGATAAGAATTTTCCTATCGTATTTAAATGCTACTTGGATTGCCTTGTCAAAATCTTTCTTCTCGCTTACTTTGCTGACGCCTACCGAGGAGCCCATATTGGCTGGCTTTACAAAGAACGGCAAACCAAGATTTTTAACGATCTCTTCATAATTTGGCATGTCTTGTTCTTTGAACGTTAAAAACTTTCCTATCGGTATCCCGGCGTCTCTAAGTAGACGTTTCATCACATCTTTATCCATCCCGATTGCCGAGCCTAAAACACCAGCACCTACAAAGGGGACATTGGCTAGTTTCAGGAGGCCTTGCATAGTGCCATCCTCGCCATATGGACCATGCAATATTGGAAAGACTACATCGATTGAAAGATCCGACACAGGATTATCTAAGTTGACAATTTTACCATTACTCTGAGGAACGAGAGTAATATTACATGCCTCGTTGCTGAAAGGAAATTCTGAACTGTCCGTCAAAAACCATTTTCCATTTTTATCTATACCGATCAGTACAGGTTCGTATTTGTCAGTATCGATTGCCTCTATGACATTTTTGGCCGAACGTAAAGAAACCTCGTGTTCAGCTGATTTACCACCAAAAATGATTCCAACTATAATCTTTTTCATATTTTTTATATTAGATACTGTCATTATACACTTTGCATTAACTTCTTTTCCGAAATTAGACGAGTTCCTGCTGGAGACCGGCGCCAATATTTTTACTTTCTAGAGTACGCATAAGGTTCCGAAAAGCCTCTCGATTGTCTTCATGTCGTAGTAGCTCGATCGCCTCGTTAAATTGATACCAACGATAAGTCGAATGTTCGTGGCTTAATTTGATTGTACCTTGATCGACTAGGACGCCATATACCTTTTCTTGTCGAATTTGGTCATCTTTTTGCCAGGTGAATTGAAAGATTTCATCGGTGATGGACTTCAGCTCATCGATTCCGGTTTCTTCATACACCTCTCGTTTGAGAGCCTGTAATACGGTTTCATTCGGCTCAACGCTACCTGTTACCGGTTGCCAAAAGCCACCGTCATCATCAGAGCGTTTAAGAAGCAAGAATGCAGGGGTTTCATCGTTCACGTGGTAAACGATGGCCTCAACCATGATTTTTAAATCTTCATTCATGATTTAATTAAGTTTTAATGTTAGATCCTGGTGCCCTAAGTGCACTATTGGTTGAACACCTTCTCGGTTGGCTAGATCAGCTAAGGCAAGTATACAGCAGGAATAATTCTAACGTACAGGTTAACGAATGACAAGGGAACGAATCTTTAAGACATTCATAACCCGGTAGAGTTTCTCGAGTGATGGGTTTGCTGCCCTAACGTTCAATCCGGGCATGGAAGTTGTGGTCTACAGCAGCAGCAACTTGAGCTTGAGTGGGCCTGGCTCGTTCACGAGCATTTCTGAACCACTCACCAAGTTCTTCTCGTTTGGTCTTAAACTCTTCAGTCATTGTTCGGACTATACCAAACTTAGGTCAAAAAAATTCAGAGTACGACTCTAGTGTCCCTCAAACTCCGCATCGGTCGTTGTTACGCCACCGGTCTTGAGAACTTCGAGAAGCTGCTTCATCCACTGTCTAAGCCTAATTCCTCTGCCCTTCTTATATTGACTTGAATCCATTTCTCTTCGGATATCATCGGCCTATGATCTACTGTTAAAGCTGAAAACCCGTAAAATGAGTGAGTTTGACTTGACATTTGACCTGTTTTATGGTATATAGATATGTGCACATTAACACATGTATGAGAACGCATGTATGAGGCAAGTGTCCTGAAAGCTAAATCGTTAACTTTTAGAACGCTTGTCTCGTGCAGTTAAGAGACCAGACCGTTGCTTCGACGGTTTTCTCGGAGCAAACATGAAAGGATAGGAGATACCTCCCATGAATGGGCAGAGTACTTCTGGCACATCTCGGCAGTGGGGCATGCAGGTGGAAGGCATGTGTAGAAATTACGGTGGTGGTCCGCGTAAGCTTCAGCTCGCGCTGGAGCATCCGGAACTCAAGCCCCGTTTCTACGCCCTCCTCGCCGAGCTCGCGGCTGAGCGAGAGCAAATGTTGCCCCTCCTCGAGCGCGGTCCCAAGTGGACTGTCCAGGTCGGCACGTTCGCCGACAACGCCGCCATGATCGAGGCCATCGAGGCCAAGGGTTACAAGATCGGCCACTGGACACGCGATCTCCTGGGCAAGATCCAGCTCGAGAAAGAGCCGGTCGCTGTCGAGGCGTTCGAGATCACGCCTGGCGACGTCGGCTTCACCGACAACGTCCGCCGCGACGTGTTCTACGCCGCGGTAGAGAAGCTCGGATTCATCCCAATCGAACCGGAAGTCGGCCCCCAGGCCTTGCTTCAGTTCAGCGAGAAGTTCGAGTTGGACGTCTGGAGGGTCATCGGATCGCAGCCGATCGTGGGCTCCGATGAGGTTCTCCGCCTGTTCCGCGTCGGACGGTACTCGGATGTGGTGTGGCTCAGCGCCAACTATGGCGGCCCCGACGAAGGTTGGAGTCCCGACTACCGGTTCCTGTTCCGCCGCAAGTAGTACGGTTTCGGTCTCTGTTTTTAGTCCTTTGTTCGCCCTCAGGCGGGCTTGGACTTTGTGGTCGCGCTATGCGCGACCACGTTTTTTTTATGCTTTAATCTTACTTTACCAACACACTCTTTGCTGATAAGTTCACCCCAGGTAGTAAGTGACTATGCGGTTGGTTACGGCTAGCCGCTACTGAATCCGGGTCTTATAACATACAGATTAATTATTGCTTCGGTAGTAATTAGCGCGATAAGTAAGTACCAAAAATGAAACTACTTGGTGGGTGGCATTCAGTCCGACTTATCGAGACAAATAAAATACAGCCCCTTCGTCTCGTTCAAGGGATTGGTCTGGAAGTAAAAGGGCTTATTAAAAACCCATCTAAGCCCTTTTTATCAGGCTATTCTGGATATCCAAGAATATTGCGACCACTTTGGTGCCGAGGAGAGGACTCGAACCTCCATATCCTTGCGGATACCAGCTCCTAAGGCTGGCGCGTCTACCATTTCGCCACCTCGGCGGCACTATTATTCGAAATGCTGAGTCAATTGTTGATCAACTAATTGTCTTAACCAGGCTGTCTTGTCGAGCTGGTGATAATCAATCTCTTGGCTGATCTCTTTGGCTAAGAGAAGCTGATCGGCATCCTGCCAATTGGCAAATCGCAAGCTGACTATACCAGATTGCTCTCGTCCTGCCAACTGTCCAGCCCCCCTTAAGCTGAGATCGAGCTCGGCGATTGATTGGCCGTCAGTCAACGTTTCGAGAGCGACCAGTCGTTGACGAACCAAGGGTGAGTCGCTATTGGTTAATAAGAGGCAGTGGCTGGCTAGTGCGCCTCGACCAACGCGACCTCTTAACTGATGTAGGGTGGCTAACCCGAAGCTTTCGGCTGAAAATATAACCATCAAGCTCGCCTCGGGTACATCGATGCCTACTTCAATTAACGAGGTAGCAAGCAGGACGTTGCTCTTGCCGCTGCGAAAACTCTCGAGCGCTGCCTGTTTCTCAGCCTCGTTTAAACGACCGTGACTCAGACTTATTTTGGCTTTTTCATCCAGATGGCTCGTTGCCTCTGTCAAAAGATCCTGCAGATTATCGATCGCTTGATCCTCATCAAGAACCTCACCCTTAAAAGGATCGATCCAAGGAGCGACTAAATAAACCCTCTCATCTCGGTCAAGACAGCGCTGAATTAGCTGCCAAGCTAGAGCCCGTTGCCCTTTGCCCAGAGCCTTGGTCTTGATCGGTAGCCGATGTTTGGGGCCGGCTTTCAAGGTTGAAAGTTTGAGCGATTCAAAGAGGGTTAAAGCTAAAGTACGCGGAATGGGAGTGGCCGTCATCGTCAAAAGATGCGGCACCAAACCTAAGCGATTTGGCTGTAATAGTTTGGCCCTTTGCTCAACCCCAAAACGATGCTGCTCGTCGATAATAATTAGAGCTAATTCTGGCAACTGTTTTTGTCGATAGAAAAGAGCTTGCGTGCCAATAATCAGCCCACCCTTCTTGAGCAGTTTCCGAGTTTTAGTGTTACTCGAAGTCTGACCGGTCATCAAGGCAGTAAGTAAACCAGGAGCGAGCTGTTGCATCGTCTGCCAATGTTGCTTGGCTAAGATAGTGGTTGGGGCAAGCCAAGCCACCGTCAGACCGTTCTTGATCAACTGTTCAGCAACCAGGGTTGCCACAATCGTTTTACCCGTTCCGACATCGCCCTGCAGTAACCGGCGCATCGCCGCGGGCAAAAGTAGTTCGTTCTGTATCTCCTTGACGGCTCTGCGTTGCTCGCTAGTTAGCTTAAAGGGTAACTGAGGAATAATACTCGATTTAGCTAAGCTGCTTAACCGATAGCCTAAGGCGCTACGACTCTGTTCGGACAGGGCTAAGCGAATGGCGATTAGCTCGTTGAGGGCCAAGCTTTGTTTAGCCTGTTTTAGAGTGCTTAATTCCTCTGGAAAATGAAGGGTCTGCCAAAGTGTTTGATCAGACATTAGTTGAGGGTGAAGGGGGAGCGCACTAATCGATAATTTAGCTAAAGCCTGTGTAATCAACTGCCTGATTAGGCTAGATCGTAAACCATAGATTCTAGGGTAGAGAGGCAGGATCTCGCTCTGTTTAACTAGTCGTGGGTTAGTTAAGCGAAAGCCAGCCGGTTGGCTAGGATCGAGCTTTAACTGACAGGCTAAGAGTCGAACCTCGTTCTGTACGAACTGTTTGATTAAATAGGGTTGATTCCATATTTGGAGTTGATAGATAGGGGTCTGACTGTCGGCCTTGGCCGGAGCGATAGTCAGATTAATCAACGATCGGCCACCCCGAATTCGAGCTAAGCTGACCCGATGGATCCGGGCCCTGATCAGCGGATAGTCGTGATCTGACGTCAGTTCGTCTAGTTCGACTGGGTGACGATAATCAAGATAGCGGGTCGGCACTAAAGCGACTAAATCGGCTAAACTCTGCACTCCGGCTCGGTTCAGAGCCTCGAGCGTCTTCGGCCCAACTCCCTTAAGAGCTAATAATTCTGTACTCATTATTCCTATTCTAACTGGTTAGATGTGGATAAGTTAAGTGGTTAAACGATTGACAGTCCAACCTGTCCAACCTAATATCAGGTTAAACAGGTTTATAGAAAGGAGGTGAATCAATTATGGCCTTTAGCGTAAAATCGAAAAAAACTGGTGAAACTTATTATCTACACTCACGAAAGGTAACTTTGCGTGGTGGTTTGCAGCAGACTATCCATTTCTTCGCTCGCGATATCCGAGAGGATGCTCTCGATGCTATCCCGGCTGGATTTATGGTTATGGAGAATGCTCGCACTGGTTTACCAATGTTAGCTCGAGACAAAAAAGTAGAAAAGCCGGCTTAGCCACTTTTCTCCTTGACAAAAACGGCCGTCGGGCCGTTTTTGTGTTAGCTAATCTATCCACAAATCTGCAGAATTATGAAGAGTTGTTTAGATTTATGGCTTGACTTTTTGTCGAAAATTACCTATTCTCAACCTTACAACTATGCAGAACAAACGCTTTGAATTACTATTCACCCTGATCTCGATTCCACTTGATCTTGTAGCTGTTTTTCTTGCCTATCTTTTGGCCTATCTATTTCGCTCAGAGGCCGACATACTTCAGGTTGTTTATCTTTGGCCGCTAGACGACTACCTTGGCTTCGTTGGCCTGATGCTGCCGTTTTATAGTCTAATCTTCGCCTCGACCGGACTCTATTCGCTCCGCGATAGTCACCGTCGCCGTGGTGAGTTTACCAAGGTCTTTCTAGCTTCGAGCGCCGGTATCATGCTGTTCTTGCTCTGGGTTTTCTTAACACGAACTCTCTTTTTCTCGAGACTAGTCGTAATTTACGCTTGGATCTTCTCGATTATCACGGTTTGGCTGACTCGAGCAATATTAGCCTGGACACAGCGCTATCTCTATCGGTTTGGCTATGGCCTGAAACGCATCGTGATTATCGGCGAGAGTCCGACGGCTACCGAACTACACCGCGTCTTGAGTGCCGACATTAGCCTGGGTTACAAGGTAGTCAACGGTTTAATTAAGCCAGAGCTAGCCCAAATTCGCGAGATCCTTGATCGCGATACAGTTGACGAGATCTTGCTGGCCGATACTGGGCTGAGTAACCGCCTAGAGGTCGAACTCCACGACCTCAGCCATCAATACCAAGTCGCCTTTCGGATGGTGCCGAGTCTGGCCATGATTCGCTCTACCAATATCGAGATCCAGACCTTGGCCGCCATTCCGGTGATTGAATATCGACAAACTCGTCTGGTCGGCTGGGGCGTATTCTTTAAACGTCTCTTTGATATTGTTGCCTCAGCTTTAGCAGTCATCGTCTTGGCACCGTTTTACCTTTTAATCGCGCTATTAGTTAAGTTAGATTCTGCCGGTCCGATCTTTTATCGTCACCGTCGACTCGGCTACCAACGACAAGAGATCGACATCTTAAAGTTTAGAACCTTGAAAACTGAGTACTGTACTGGTGCCGATTACGGCGGTAAAACCAACGAACAGACCTTTAGTGAACAGCTCAAACGACCCGACCTCTATCAAGAGTTCGCTCGTGAACAAAAGCTTAAAACTGACCCGCGAGCTACTCGACTGGGCAGTTTTTTGCGTAAAACCAGCCTCGATGAGTTGCCTCAATTCATCAACGTTCTCAAGGGCGATCTGTCGCTAGTTGGGCCGCGCCCAATTACCGCCGAAGAGGTAGCTCGCTACGGACAGGACCAGCACCGCTTATTTTGTGTTAAACCGGGCCTGACTGGACTCTGGCAAGTCAGCGGTCGCAGCGACATGCCATACGAAGAGCGCGTCAAGCTAGACATGCTTTACATCGAAAACTGGTCGTTTTGGTCTGATATTATTATTGCTGCCAAGACCTTTGTCGTAATGGTTGCCCGTAAAAATGCCTACTAAGTCCTTAGGTTCTAACCTGCGACAGGCTAGGCTTGCCGAATTAAAGGAGCTATTAGCCGGCCGTCGAGTTGCTCTAGTTCACGAATACTTAACGGTTCCTGGTGGCTCTGAACAGGTCTTTCGCGTCTTTAGTGAGCTATTACCAGAGGCAACTATCTTCACCGCTCTCTTTGATCGATCGAGATTTCCTTGGCTAGATGCCAAGCGAGTCATAACTAGCGGTTTTAATCGTTGGCCGTGGTTAAGACGACATCATCAGCTAATCGTGCCGCTACTGCCCTGGATCACAGAACAGTATGATCTACGGGGCTATGACTTGATTTTGAGCGATAGCCATATTGCTGCTCAAGGCGCGATCACTCCTACCCAATCGATACATCTAAATTACTGCCACACACCAATCCGCTATGCCTGGTATCCCGAAATAGATCCACGGATGCAAGGCTTCTGGTTCGCCCCGCTTCGGGGCTACCTCAAGCGATACGATCGCCTCGCCAGTACCCGACCAGATGGCTATATCGCTAACAGCCAGACTGTAGCACAGCGGATCTTTGAACGTTACGGCCGCCAAGCTCGAGTTATCACACCACCTGTTCTCAGTTCGATTGAGCAGAGCCCTAAAGAAAATTTAGAGCTCATCGGCTCGTTAAAATTTCCACCGCGTAGCTACTTCTTACTAGTGACCAGGTTGATCGATTATAAATTGCCAGAGCTAGTAATTGAAACCTGCCAAAAGCTAGGTCTACCCTTAATCATCATCGGGCGTGGTCCACTCGCCAGCCAAATCAAAGCCAAGCTGTTGCCGTCTTCTATCCTGATCGAAGAGCACATTAGCGACGAACTGCTGGCTGAGTACTATCGACAGGCCAAGGCCCTGCTCTTTATGGCCAACGAAGATTTTGGCCTAGTGGCCGCCGAAGCCCAAAGCTATGGCACGCCAGTAATCGGTTACCGACAGGGTGGCATCAGCGAGATCGTCGAAGCCGGAGTAACCGGTGAGTTAGTCGAGAAACAAAATTTCGAGAGTCTAGCCTCAGTCTTAGAGTCGTTTGACGATACGCGTTACGATCGAGAGCTCATTAGTCAACGAGCGACTAAATTTAGTCGTGAAAACTTTGAAATTGCGATAATTGACTATATAATCGAATCAATCAATCAACTCAGGAGTCAGCGATGGAATTAAGTCTGTATTGGCAAATTATCAAAGATCGTCTCAAATTAATCGTCACTGTTCTACTGATAGTCTGGTTAGCCACAGCTGGCTATGTTGTCTCTAGACCAGATAAGTACGAGGCTTCGGTAACAATTGCGGTTAATAAACCAAATCCAGTCTCGGCTCGCGAAGTCAGTTATTTCCAGTACGACAAATACTACTCGCTCCAGGCTAGCTCGCTTTATGCCGATACGCTAGCTGCTTGGTTAGCCTCGCCTGGT
>CAZQGJ010000023.1:0-13122 GCA_964592905.1 uncultured Candidatus Saccharibacteria bacterium
CGAGCCAAACGATGGCCTCCATCATGTTAAAACTCAGACCATCGTCTCGACGCGCAAAGCTACGCTCTTAGTTAAATCGGGCGTCACGACGAAACTAACGGCGCTTTATGGACTGAAGACCAAGCCGTATGTTGTACTTAATAAGTTCGCCGTCGATGCTACCGGCAAAGTCATTCGGGTTATCTATCCAGGTCAATCGTTTAGGTATCTCATCCGTTACGAGAATACCTCTGAGGGCACGGCTAAAAACGTCATCATCAAAGATGTTATTCCAGCTCAGTTTGGCCTCGCTGATAGCTATCTCGATACTACCGAAAATCTTCAGGCCACGACTGATAGCCAGGGTCGAACCGTCTTGAGCTACACGATTGGCGATCTGGTCAAGGGCCAAAAGGGGAGTCTAACGATTCCAGTCTCACTGCGTGCTGATGCCTTTGGTTCGCCTGATCAAATCGGTAGCTATCTCTCTGCCAATCAACCACCCAACCCTCTGACCACTCAAACCTCACCGGCCCCGACGGCTAGCGGTAAGTTGCAATAGGATGATGATAAGATGACACGTTCAGAACGCCTCCGCTTAGTTACTTGGTTGATTGTTCTAGCTTTGTTGATCGGTGCGGCTCTCTTTTTGAACCGCTTCCAGCGACAGGGTGGCGCCTCGGCCGATATCCTGGGCACGATCGCCAATCAAGCCGTGGCTATCTATCAGTCTGATGATGGCACCTCCGAGAGCGTCCTTTCGGATATTAGTACCTTGACTGTCGCTTCGGGTAGTAGCACCGCCACCATTAACTACAAGCTCGAAGGCCGACAGGATCTAACCATCGCCGGTGTTTTGCAGCTCTTCCGAGCCGAGGCCGACTCGCCGCTCTTGACCCTCAAAAATCTCAAGGCCAGTAACGGTAGTTTAATCAAGAAATTGGCTAATCTACCTAACGGTAGCTACGACTTTACCTTTAAACCGAACTGCTTTATTAGCCAAACCTTGACCAACGTTCCGTTCAATAACGGTCAGGGGACTAAGGTTAGCTTCACTACACCTTTCCTCTACGGGGACCTTAACGGCAACGATGGCGATCGTGGGGATAACGTTATCAACAGCCTCGATTACGCCGTCTTGTTGCAGCTGTTTAATTCCGAGGTCGCGAGCTGTGTCGATGCCAATACCGACCTGGTGATTAATACGCTCGATCTTTCGGCGCTACTAGCTAACTTCGGTGTTAGCGGTCAGCGCTACTCGCTAGATGCCGTCAACGCCCTCGATACAACTGCCCCAACTTTGTAAGGATAGATGATGCTCAGACAGTTTAAATTAGGATTAACTCTGGCCGGCCTCGCTATCGTCGGCGCCTTGACCTTTGGTGTGGCGACCAAAAATAGTAATGGAATCCTGAACAACTCACGTAGTGTTGTTTCGGCCGATGTGCCTGTCGGTAACGCCGCGATCCAAGTCGGCTCGAACAAGATTCTAACTCAAGTTGGTCAAACTATCAGCGTCCCGGTGACTCTAGAGCTCGGACAGGAGCGGGCGGTCGGGCTAGACCTGTTCATTAACTACGATCCGACCTACTTGACATTGGTTGATGCGGATACAGCTAAAGAGGGCATCCAGATTAAAACCAGTTCACCGTTTGGTCTCGAAGTCGTTAACTCTGTCAACCCTGCGATCGGTCAGATTAATTACTCATCAGTTATGGCGGCCGGCAGTTCACCGGTCAGCGGCACTCAAGTCGTAGCCACGCTCGAGTTTAAAGCCGAATTGGCCGGTCAAACTAATATCTTACCGAAGTTCAAACTGGGCAGTACCACCGATACTAACGTCGCCAACGCCAACGGCCGTGATTTACTTTCTCGGGCTAGTGGCATCGCTATCGTCATTAATCAGTAAGTTAAAGGATCAGGATGGGGCAGTATAACTTAATCTCTAAATATGGTCGCTGGTCATTGTTACTGATCGGTTTGGTGCCAAACTTGGCCTTGGCAGCGACGCTGTCGCTCTCGCCATCGACCTCGACGGTTAATGTTGGTGACAAGCTTAATGTTGCGATCATTTTGAACACCGATAGTCAGACTATCTCGGGCGTGGACGCCAAGCTTCGTTTTGACAAGGCCGTTTTTGCCGTTGAAGATAGCAGTAGCTCACAAACTGGCGTTCAGATTCAGGCCGGAACCTTGCTCTCGACGGTAGCCTTTAACTCGGTCAGTAATAGCGACGGCACGATCAGCTTTTCGGCAGCCAAAACCGGCGGTTCGTCGGGCTATACCGGCACCGGCACTCTGGCAACGATAACCTTACGGGCCTTGACCGCCTCGACCGGTAGTCCGGTTACCTTTGATTTTACCTCGGGATCAACGACTGATTCCAATATCTCGACCGGTACCAGCGATGTTTTGACCGCTGTCACTAACGGTAACTATGTGGTTAATACAGCTGGCACCAGTAGCACGACGACTAGCTCTTCATCGACCTCAACGACGACTAGTACGACTAGCTCGCCAACGGCCGGCTCGACCACAACTACCTCGACTGATACTAGCGGTAGCGGCACCGTATCGAGCGATGGCTCGGCGGCAACTACTGATGCCAACGGGGACGGCGTTGTCGATGCGGCTGACCTAGCCGGTGCGGCCGGACAGGCCGGCACCGATGGCCAAGGCGGTAGTGAAGAGGTAGCCAACACTGGCCTTAATCTAACTACCTCTCTCTGGCTGACTATTATCGCCTTGGTGGCAGGCATCTGGCTACTAAAACCTCAAGCTCGTAAAGGTCGTTAATGGCCTGGCCGCTCTCGGCTTGGTCGCAGTGGCAACCGAGACAGTTCATCGGACTGGCTCTAATCGGTGTTTTTATCTATCTCTCGGCGACAGTTTGGTGGCCTTTGGCCCGTACCTATTATCGGTTGACGGCGGTAACCTTTCGGCCAACGATTCAAGCCGAACAGGCAGCGGCTAGCCTCAAGCACGATACGCCAGTCAGTCAAAGCTTATTAAAAGAAAATCGGCTGATTATTCGCAGCCAACACGGTTTTCAGGTTGATGCCCCAATCATTCTCGGGCAGAGCGATGATGATTTACTCAAGGGTGCGGGCTTAGATCCGCAGTCGGTTGCGCCCGGACAGGTAGGGCGGAGCGTTATCTCGGCTCATAGCTTTATACCTCGGCGTTCCGCTTACGCGACGCTCTTTTTTGCCCTGGATCGCTTGCAAGTCGGCGACTATATTGACACCTACTATCGGGGTCAACACGCCCGTTATCAGGTTTATGCTACTTGGCTCAAGTCGAAAGACCAGGCTTTGAGCGAGCTGACCGCTACCACTGAACCGATTTTGACCCTTTATACCTGTAGTCCAGTTTATACCAGTAAACAGCGACGGGGGATTCATGCCAAACTAGATCAGTCGGCTCGTCTGGAATCGGCTTCGAGTAGCTTGGAAACGCTCTCGGCGACTTGGTTTAATTAAGAGCTTATTGCTTTGGTCTGGCTGGTAATGATGAAATATGTGAGAAAATAAACTTGCCTCTAGCAGATAGGCTGGATGGAGACAGAGTTAATCCGACAAAAACTAGCGACAAAAAAATGAAATATTATTTAAATTTAAAGCTTTATCCCCAAGCGAGTGACCTGATTCTGTTAGGTCAGGGCTATCTGCAACTTTTAAAGCAGTATCCCGAGCTTGAACTGACGGTGGCGCCACCGGTGGTTTGGTTGGCGAGCGTTGGTCAGGCCTGGCGTGGTCAGAGCTCGGCCCATCGACGATTGCATTTAATGTCTCAAGCCTTGGATCCGTTAACCGAGGCCGATCAGTTTGGCGCGGCGACCGGCGCGATTAGCGCCGGTCAGTTGGCTGGTTTGGCTCAAGCGGTTTTGATCGGCCATTCCGAGAGTCGGGCCCGTCACCCCGGGC
Organism: uncultured Candidatus Saccharibacteria bacterium; assembly: GCA_964592905.1. Classification (GTDB taxonomy): domain Bacteria; phylum Patescibacteriota; class UBA1384; order CAYGGE01; family CAYGGE01; genus CAZQGJ01. The sequence goes on from CAZQGJ010000023.1 coordinate 3,906, forward strand.
AGAGTCAACCAGAGCGGCTTGGCTTGGCTATAAGGCAGGCGTTGAAAGCCGGCTTGGAGCCAGTTTACTGTCTAGGCGAGGCGAAACCGCCGGCTTGGCAGCGGGCTGACTTTGAGCCCGAAACCCATCTTTATCAACAGCTAAACGAGCTGGAACAGCTGCGCAATCAGATCGACCTCAACCAAGTGGTTATCGCTTACGAGCCAATCTTTGCGATTAGCGGCAGTAACCGGTCAGCCACTCCGATTGAATCGGCCTATCTGGCCGAGGTGATGACGGTGATGCAACGAGATTTTACGGCCAAGGCCTGGCTCTATGGCGGCAGCGTCAAGGCGGCGCAGGCCGCAGAGTTGGCCTCGACTGGCATCGATGGTTTCTTGATCGGCAGCGCCTCTCTTAAGCTAGCCGAGCTGACGGCGATTATCCAGAATGCTGAATCGGTGGCCGCTCATCAGTAGCCACGCAAGCCAGGCTCTGACTGGTATTTTTGTCAAAACTAGCCTATACTTCTAGTTAGAAGTAGCCGATGTCAACGAAAATTTTTACTAACTTTAATCACACATTCACTGGCCAGCAGTTATCCGGAGGCCTGGTTAGTCGAGCTTAGTTTTAAAAAATCGTTCAGACATCCCTGGCTACTCGTAACGAGCGAAAGGATGCAACGTGCAAATTGTTTATTATATCTTAACCGTCGCAGTCGGTTTAGCCGGTGGTTTCTGGGGCCGTCGATTCTGGCAGGCCCGTGCCGAGGCAGCTAACGCCGCTAAAGGTGATCAACTAATCGCCAAGGCTAAGGCCGAGGCCGACAAGATCATCCAAGAGGCTAAGCAGACCGAGATCGGTCAGCGACAGCGCCTTGATGAGCTAGAGAAAAAGTATCTCGCCCGCGAGTCAGCCCTCGATAAACGCTTCGATAACCTCGAAAGCGAACGGTCTAATCTTGATCGCCGACAACAGGCTTTAAGCGCTCAACAGGATCGCCTCAAGCAGTTAGCCGAGGAACGGCTAGCCGAGCTAGAAAAGGTGGCCAACCTCAAACGCGACGAGGCCAAACAGCAGCTGATCGAACAGATCGAGCGCGATTATCAGAGCGATTTAGTCAAGAAGATCAAAGAGTCTAAAGAGGCCTTGCAGGACGAATCGGAAAAGCTCGCCCGTAAGATCCTCTCGACAGTTATTCAGCGACTGGCCAGCGAACATACGGCCGAGTACGTCACTTCGGCAGTTCAAATTCCGAACGAAGAGATGAAGGGCCGGATCATTGGTAAAGAAGGCCGCAATATTCAACAGTTCGAAAAGGTGACCGGAGTCGATCTAATGATCGATGAGACGCCTGACGCTGTCACTCTCTCGTGCTTCGATCCAACCCGACGCTATGTGGCCAAGGTGACGCTCGAACGGTTGGTCGCCGATGGGCGAATCAACGCTAACTCAATTGAAGATACCTTTAACAAGGTCACCGAAGAGGTCAATAAAGAGATGAAAGAGGCCGGCGAGGCAGCTGCTTACGAAGCGGGTGTGCCTGGTCTGCATTTGGATGTCCTGAAAATCTTGGGTCGACTGAAGTTTCGAACTAGTTACGGTCAGAACGTCTTGCGGCATAGCGTCGAAATGGCGCATATTGCCGGCATGCTGGCCGCTGAGCTAGGGGCCGATGTGGCTATCTGTAAAAAAGCCGCCCTGATGCACGATATTGGCAAGGCGCTTGACCACGATATTCCCGGCGCCCATCACCATATCTCGATGGATATCGCTCGCAAGTACGGGATGAGCGAGATCGTCATTAACGCCATCGGAGCGCATCACGACGACATTGAGCCTAAATCGGTCGAGGCGATTATCGTCAAGGCCGCCGACGCCATTAGCGGCGCCCGACCGGGAGCCCGTCGCGATAGTTTCGAGAGCTATGTTAAACGCTTAACTGAATTAGAGAACATCGCCAATAGCTTCAAGGGTGTGGCCAAAAGCTTTGCCATTCAGGCTGGCCGCGAGGTTCGCATCATCGTTCGACCGGAGCAGGTCGATGATTATCAGGCGCTCAAACTGGCCCGCGAGATCGCCTCTAAGATCGAGGCCGATATGCAGTATCCGGGGACGATTAAAGTTAATGTTATTCGTGAAACTCGAGCGATTGAGTTCGCTAAATAGCCACCTAGAAAGAGCAAGTTAATGTTGGACCAGTCACAGCCAATTCGCATCCTCTTTTTTGGCGATATTGTCGGCCGACCGGGTCGCCGCGCCTTAAAGCAACGGCTGCCCGAGCTGAAAAGTCAATATCAACCCGACCTGATCTTGGCCAATGCCGAGAACGCCGCCTCGGGGGCTGGGTTAACGCCGGCTATCTACTATGAGCTCCGCGATCTTGGCCTCGATGCCCTGACCAGCGGCAATCATATCTGGCGCCGCGACGAGATCTTTTCGCTCTTGGCCGACCCTAACGAACGACTGATCAGGCCGGCTAACTATCCAGCCAATGACCCGGGTCGCGGTTGGCTCGATTTGACGGTTCGAGGTCAAAAGCTCCGCCTAATTAATTTAATCGGTAACGTTCATGTTGGCCGTAATCAGTTGCCAGTCTTTCCGTTTGCCGACTCACTATTAGCCGATCCAAATCGACCTAAGCTGACGCTGATTGATTTTCATGGCGAGGTGACGAGCGAGAAGATCGCCTTTGGCTACTATCTCGACGGTCAGGTTTCGGCCATCTTGGGTACGCACACTCACGTTCAGACTAACGATGCCCGAATCTTAGCTGGCGGTACCGCTTACCTGACCGACTTAGGAATGACCGGCCCGCTCGACGGTGTCCTCGGAGTTGATAAAGAGATTATTATTAAAGGTTTTCTCTCGGCTAAGTCGCAACAGCACGAAGTGGCCGAGGGTCGCAGTCAAATTAACGGCGTTTATTTAGAGCTCGACAGCGAGAGCGGCCGAGCCTTGAAAATTGAGCTGATTCACCAAGAGCTCGATTGACCTTGTTTATTTATTAGTTTCTAGCCGATGTTTGAGCTTGTCGCTCGGTTGAAACTTGATCATCTTTAAAGCCGGTAGCTCAATCGGTTGCTTAGTTTTAGGGTGTAAAGTGGCGCGTTGTTTGTGCAAGTGAGTACTAAAAGTGCCTAAACCGGCTAGGGTGATCTTTTCGCCCTTGACCAGATTTTCGGCTACTGTTTCAAATAATTTATCTATAAACTCCGAAGCGATCTGGGGATCGACCTGTGTTTGCTTGACCAGGGCCTTGGTGAGCTCGACTTTGTTCATGTCTTTAGTATAGCAAAATACAATGAAGACCGATAAGCTAGATTTAATAAGGAAGCTACATGCCTATCGAATCTGGCCCACAATTTTTAAAACAAAAGTACGACCTCCATAATAAGCCCGAGATTGAATCGGCGGCAGATCTAAAGAACAGCTTATAGCTGAACTTCTAACCAATAATATTAATATCTCAGACTACGTTGAAAATATGATCGATAGCCCGGACTTTACTGGCCTTGAAAATCCTGAGGCAATTGATCTCGTCAGACTTAAAGTTTCCGATCTCGGCTTTACCTAAAATCCAACAATTGACCAGCTCTATGCCAAGGCTGCCGAGTTTGGTCTTGAGCTCTGTCCGTCTGAAGTCGGCCCCTGTTTACGGCTACAAGACGCTATCCAGCCATTAAACGAATATTACCGCATTGCTACAAATCACTGACCGGTTTGGCAATCCGTTCATCTTCCGCTTGGTGCGGGACGACGATGGCCTGTGGCTGCACGACGACATCGCCACTTCGGCGCGCAGGTGGGATCTCGACCGTCAGTTTGTCTTCCGTGTCCGTAAGGTTTCTCCGGAACCTTACTCACTGAATGACTTTGAATTACCTTAGAGCCTCCGGCCCTTTGTTTCTTTGATAGTTGCGGCGTAGCCTCTGGGCATTTTTTAGACCTGTATTTTCACCTCTCTTCATGGTAAAATGTGATTATGGGAAAAGATCAATTAAAAGAACAAGTTATCGAAGCTATCAAAACTACACCTCACAAAGACGCTATTAAAAGTATCAGTTTGTTTGGTTCTTTTCTGCATGGTGATAATAATGAGGATAGCGATGTCGATCTTCTCGTAGAACTCGATAGACAAAAGCCAGTCGGTTTCTTCAAATTTGTCGGTATTCAGCAGCACCTTGAAGAGAAATTAGGACGTAAGGTCGATCTTGTTACCCGTGATTCATTGAGCCGTTTTATTCGAGATAAAGTTATTAAAGAAGCTGAGAAGATCTATGGGTAAAGCGAATAAGGATGATTAAGTTTATCTTGAACACATTCTAGATGCCATTGATAAAATTAATAGATATACCGTTGGGCTTACTTTTGATCTTTTTTGCCAAAACGATCTTGTTTTTGATGGAGTAGTTCGTGAACTTCAAGTAATAGGAGAGGCGGCAGTTCACCTTAGTGAAGAATTTCGTGAAGAGCATGCAGCCTTACCTTGGACTGATGCAATTGGGATGCGCAATCAGATTGTTCATGGTTATTTTGATATTGACCAAAAAATTGTCTGGGACACGAGCCAAGAAGATCTGCCTGAACTCAAAAAGCAGATCGATAAGATTATTTAATAATCTTTTATTCTTGATACAGCTTCCGTGTCCGCAAGATTTCTCCGAAACCTTACTCACTGAATTACTTTGAATTACCTTAGAATCTTTGGCGCCCCTGGCATGAATCGAACACACAACCTCTCCCTTAGGACGGGATCGCTCTATCCGTTGAGCTACAGGGGCTTACTGGCAATTATGCCTGGCTTGAGGTATGATTGCAACCAGTCCGGGGTGTAGCGCAGTGGTAGCGCGCAGCGTTCGGGACGCTGAGGCCCGCGGTTCGAGTCCGCGTACCCCGACCAATCGTTACAGTTCATCGAGTTAATAGCGATCGTTGAGGGCTTTCACCCTTGACAATACGCTATTTTTTTGCTATGGTATTGCTCGTCACAATAATGAAGAACATTAACAACTTATTAAGAGATTCTCTCCAATTACTGGGTGGGTAGCGCAGAGCATATTAAGATTAGTGTTCTCTGGGCTACTCATCAGAGTAAGCACTCGACTCGGCGGAGTCATAAAATAGACGCACCCAGATCGCGCCTCGGCGCCAGTCATGGGTTGGAGATATCTGATGAAGACGTACGAATACCGTCCGCAATCCTCAAGGGGGAACGGATATACGATCATCCTGCCGGATGATGAAATGGTTTCGGCCTACGAGGATGGAAAGGGTACGCCTTGCGACCTCATGGTCGCCAAGGATGGCGGTACCACTCTGGTAAGGGCTGTTCCAGGCCGAACCCACGTCCTCCGCTCGCTCCGGTTCTCCGGTACCTGTTCCATTGTCCGAGGAGAAGGCGAGATCTTTCTCGCCTCGTCCGGCTCTTGGTCGGGCGGTAGTAACCTCAACGGGGCAATTGCCCTCAAGCCTGGCGCAATCATGCGCCTCGGCGCAAAAGGCTCCTGGTCGTACCTGGTCGCTGGCGACGACTACATTAGCGCGGAAGCGCACGACCCTCGTTTGTTCGAGGAGAAGGGGAGCTCTCTGTGGAAATCCCTCGCATGATTTCCTGTTTTGATTCTTGGGCGTCACCGTACGCTCCAGAGCTGCACATCATCGGAGATAACAATCTTCTCGACCTGCTCGAAATGAGCGAGGTAGAAAAGATCGCTGGAGTGAGCATCGTCGCCGCGAAGAGCGGCAATAAGTCCTACTGGCGCGTCGGGTTCGGAGGTGAATGGGTGCTTGTAAAAGTGCCCGGGTACCTTCGCATGGATAACTATGCTACCGGACGGCAGCCAGTGGACGGCATGAAATATTTGCCTATCCTAGCTGGGGAGTCATTTACCGGGCACATGAGCCTCGGTAAGCGTCGGACATTCTCCCGTTATGCTGTCACGATGACTAGCGAAGGCGTCACCCTGACGCCGGTTGACTTTGAGAAGTGGGGAGACCGCGCTAAAGACATTACTGTCAATAGCGTAAACCCAACGCTCGAGCCAGCTCCAACCGCTACTCCGAAAGCGGCCGCTACTTCGGTAGTGGAGCAGGGCGAGTCCATGATGGCCATCGCGATGCGCAAGGCCGGACTCATCTAGTAGTGCGAGACTTTCTAGGAGTCAAGTCGTTTCAATGATGAGCTTTCTAGATAAGCTCACTATCACTTCTGATCTCAAGGAGGTTCAGGATGCGATACTTTGGGTTCGCGTTGGCGGACGGAATGTTCGTGGGGGACTGCGTCATCCAGCGCAATGTCCTCACGGTGGAAGAAGTTAGGCTGGCTATCGCGCAGGGCGTTGTGCCCTGTCTGAATCCAAGCCATAAGGCGACTATCAGTGCGATGAACCAACAGTTCGGCATCGAGGTCGCGATTCCTGACGCGCCCCCGCGCGTCAGCCTCAACGCTGGCGACAGCGTAATCGTGATGGGTGTCCGCGGCTTGCCACGCCTCACCGATCGTCACGAATACACGGAAGAAGAGATAGCGATGGCGACGTTCATCTTCTCCGAGTATACCGTCACGGGCTGACCAGCCCAACCTCTCAGAGGTTCTATCATGAGCCCCACATTCACCAACTGGTGTATGTGGGGCTTTCTTTTTTTGAAGTAAATCTCGAGAATCATAAAAATATGGGGCGCACAGTGTGCGCCCCATATGCGTAACCTCTCTTGTTTAGGTGGGTTGACCTGGTCGATCGGACTACTGCTCTTTGTCTGGCGGCTGACAGACAAAGACGCAGATACAGTCGGCATTTAGCTCGTCTCCAAGATAGCCGAGCTCGGTGTCTAGCAGGAGATGTCCATCGAGATTTTCGACTATGAATGCCGCTGGGCCTCTGTAGCCATCATTGAACGGCTGCATTGCGATATGTAGACACTCGCCGTCTGGTTGATCAGGGTATTGAAGCCGCAGCTGTGGCCCAACTTCGGCTGGACAGAGCTCAAGACCGCGTTGACTTGCTCTTGCATAGACTTTCCGCCGACTGGCGCCGTTAGGAAAGCCCAGTTCACGGACAGTGATTCGGATTAACGATATCCCCTGAGGTTTGGGGGCAAGCGGTACTTTGGCGACGGTTACTCTGTCCCATTGATTGATCTCGAAACCAGCTACCAAGGCTTCGAGGAGGCTCTGCCTCTCATGCGTCCCCAGCTCTATGACTTTCCAAAGTTGGAAGGTGCGTTGGCGACCCTCCGACAGCGCGCAACATCGATCATCTCTCTTTCTTAGCGCTAGATAACTGATTTATAGAGGAATAAGCTGAGCTAAGCAAGGCAGCTAAGAGACAAAAAACATCCCGTCGTCGTCTGACGCCGGGATGTAGAGGTGGAACGTCGGACTTGACGCTCTACTTGATGTTGGCCCTGATGGTCTCTTTGACCTGTCGATTCAGTTCGTCAGTCCAAATTTGGCCATCTTTCAGAGCGATCGAAAGCTCATAGGGCTCGATGATTACGCTGTCGATCACCGGTGTTCTGAAGAGCTCCAGTACGATCTTGCGACCGGTAGGCCCAATTTCGCTTAATGCTTGCAGCTGGTAGCCCTCACCAAGTGAGGACCGTAACAATTTGATTTTGGCAGTACTGATCTCCCGGTTGACGGCGATGTGACCTGGACTATCGTTGACGAGCTTGAGCCCCTGAGATGGCACATAGCGTCCTGGCGCCTCTGTACTCAACAGTGTCTGTAGAAGTGTCTCGAGAATTTGAGTCTCGACAACGCTCCAGTCGAAGGCCTGGCCAAGATCGATGCTGACTGTCTGGCCATCGATAGTCAGTTGAGTTACGCCAGGCATCTTGAGCAAGGCGGTTGCGAGACGCTTAAGTTTGATACTCAAGCTAACGTAGCCAGGCTCCGCTGCTCGTAACGGGCGTTTGAGGATTGACAGCGAGCTATCGATTGCCTGTGTGCCCAGAACGGTGTAGATCCGGTGAAAAGGGTTGGTGGGCAGCTCCTGAATACGTACCGTCAACTGCTTGGAGCGACCGTCGCTAACAGTCACCACCCGAGGAACCGGGAGTGGCTCCTCCAGCACCGATCTAGTTGATTCACCGGTATCGAGCACCGGCTTCACACCAAAACGGTCCGAAAGACCCTGTGCCCGGGTCGTAGAGCTTGTCGCGCACAAGAGCGCGAGACAGGCGATTGCTCGCAACAGCCATCTGAAAGTCATCACGGCGTTTTACCTTCTTAAGGTAGAGTTGCCTAGGAGATTCTAAGCTGACGATAGGTTAACATAAAAACGCTCAGAATAATAGTCTCAAGCGATCCAAATACGACTCTGAAGTAGCTGCCATGCTTGACAACCAGGCATTTTTTCTCTATAAAGCACATAAGACAAACTAGGTAACTAGTGTGTCGAGATGTCGCAGTCTAATCAACTGCCCTAGTAGGAAAACTAGACAATGGTACTGTTCTTGAGTTTGGGCGGCCTAATTGCCGCTTTGCGACGCGGTGACGAAAAAGTAGCTGCGTCGTTATCGACCGCACTCTACTGTTTCGATCAAACTGGACTGATCGCTGAGACCCGTAGACCTGAAGATGGCTCGACTGAGCACAGAGTAGTACTCGGCGATTTTTTGTACGGACCTCAACGATGTTCGCCTGAAATTCTCAAAGATTTGAGCTTCGAGCTGTACCGGGCGTTCGAAGACGAGCGGCTTTACTTTCCGTGCGAGGGCCGACTGGATTACGGTCAACTTGATCGATTCGTTCAAAGGCATGGTATCCGGCCAAGCGGTTTGTCGTCTAGTGAGTTCTACAGAGATCCGGACGCGATCGGCGGTCTGTTGGTCGCCAATTCCCCGGGATCCCTGACCGTTTACGATGGATTCGGCTACGCTTGGCAGGCCACTGCGAACGAGTTCGACGATCCAGAAGTCGACGATCCCCCGCTGTGCCTCGCCCCGGCCTGATCGGCTCGATCTCGTGTCATAATAAAGACCCCTCACGCCAGTTGGTATGAGGGGTCTTTTGTGCGGTAGCACGGTGGGGTTGACTCTGGAATGACGTCTAGCGTCACTCGATCGTTAGGGCCTCCTTGACCAAGCGACGAAACTTGCCCATAGTCGGGCCGATTTCGCCAGGTAGGACGCCTTTTTTGCCGAGAGTTGCCTCGACGATGTAGTCGAACGGTGGATCTGGCGTGACGTAGGCGATCATCTCCATCATTTCGCCTAATTCGGTCGGCTTGCC
>CAZQGJ010000024.1:0-12854 GCA_964592905.1 uncultured Candidatus Saccharibacteria bacterium
TCACCCCGAGCGGGGAAACAACTGTTTCCCCGACCCCCTTCGTGTTCGAATCCTACACTTGCCACACTAACCAAACTAAAAACAGCCACCTAACGGTGACTATTTTTAGCCTGGTGGACCATAGCGGATTCGAACCGCTGGCCTCCACAATGCGAATGTGGCGCTCTACCAACTGAGCTAATGGCCCAAGGCCCGACTATAACGAATTAATTTGGTTCCGGCAACCCTTGGTGCTGTCGATCGACGCTGCGAAAACGAGTCTGTTCAGGAATAAAGAACAGCTCAACATCACCGATCGGACCGTTGCGATGTTTACGGATCAAGAGCTCGGTAATACCCTTGCGGTCACTGTCTTTGTGATAATACTCATCGCGGTAGATAAACATGACAACGTCGGCATCTTGCTCAATCGAACCTGATTCACGCAGATCAGAGAGCATCGGTCGCTTATCTGGTCGCTGCTCCACCGCTCGGGAGAGCTGAGACAAGGCAATAACCGGCACATTAATCTCACGGGCCAGGGTCTTGAGCGAGCGCGAGATCTCACTAATCTCTTGGACGCGGTTATTCTCGTTACCGCGACTGCGCCCCTCCATTAACTGAAGGTAGTCAACGACAACCAAGTCTAGGCCCTTGTCCATCTGTAGACGTCGACACTTGCTACGAATCTCCATAATGTTCAAGGTTGGCGAATCATCGATAAAGATTGGCGCCTCAGCTAGCGTGCCAAAGGCGTAGCCAATCTTCTCAAAGTCTTCGTCGGTCAGGTTGCCGGTGCGAATTCGCCAGGAATCAACGCCACTTTCAAGCGAGGTTAACCGATCGGCTAACTGATCGCGACCCATCTCTAAAGAGAAAAAGGCGACGGATTTCTTTTCTTTAATCGCCGCATGCGCCGCTATATTGGTGACAATCGCCGTCTTACCCATACTCGGGCGAGCCGCGATAATGACCAAGTCTGATCGTTGCAAACCAGAAAGCAGGGCATCGAGATCGCGAAAGCCGGTTGGGACGCCGCGTAAGACACCTTTATTCTTGTGCAATTCATCAATACGCTCGAAGCTTTCGGCCAGAATATCTTTAATCGCTACAAAGTTTTGCTTAAGCGAACGCTGCGAGACGGCAAACAGCGACTGTTCAGCGTTATCGAGCACCTTGGCAATATCAAGCTCCTCATCGAAGCCGAGTTCACCGATCTTGGTCGAGGCCTGAATCAGGCGGCGCAAGGTCGCTTTTTGCCCAACGATAGCGGCATAGTGTTCGACGTTCGAGGCCGAAGGAACCGAGTTAACCAAGTTGGTCAGATAGGTTGCCCCACCTACCGACTCGAAATGCTTGGTCTTTTCTAACTCTTCACTGACGGTGACGAGATCGATAGGCGAGCGATGCTCGAATAAATTAACCATCGCTTGGTAGATTTGGCGGTGAGCCTCGTGGTAGTAATCTTCGGGGCTGACGATATCGGCCACCCGGGCGATCGATTCTTGATCGATCAGAATCGAACCGAGAACTGACTGTTCGGCCTCGTGACTTTGCGGTGGAATCTTGGGTGAGTTTTGATTCATAAACCACTCCCACCCAGAAGAGCCTCGGCCTGACTGGCCAGATCGTGCTCTGGCTTCTGAACGGTTAACATGACGGCAATCGGTCGCTCGAACAGTGCGGTCAGCTCCTGTTCGAGCTGTTGGCGAATCGCCGGCTGCATCAACCGGGTCTTGTGCAGCTCAAAGCTGACACTGAGCTCTAGCCGAGGTGGTGCGAAACTCAGGAGTTCGGTCGACTTGAGGATAGTTAAGACCGTCTTAGGCAATTCAGAGCTCTGAAGAATCTTGGCGATGCCCTGTTTGTACTGCGCCGGGGTTAGTGCTGGATCATTGGCCGGTGAAGTTTCAGCCGGTGCAGTTTCAGCCGATGAGGCTTCAGGAGGTGAGGCCGTGGCCGGTTTGACTGTGACAGATGAGATCGTTTCAGCCGCTATCTGATCAACCGCTGGCTCTGAGGGAAGCGATTGCAAGATAGGTGCCATCTGAGGCGTTGCTGGTGTCGGCTGAGCAGTCTGTGTCGGCTGGCTATTCGAAACTTTCGAGCTCGTCGAGCTCGGCTGGCTCAGAGGTAAGGTCGCTCTAGGTTCGGTATCGGTTGCGACAGGTGAGATATCGTTTAGCAGATAATGCAAAACTAACCAGTCGTGCCCCAAGGGTAAACCCTGCTTCAGACGATTCGCCTGGAGCATTCGAGCCACCAAGCCAGGCGGCACCGCTTGACCAGCCACTAGGCGCCGCTCCAGTTGAGTTAGGCTGGCCTCGAGCAGTTCGTTTAATTGACCGCCCCGTTGTCGATAGGCCTCGATCGATTCCCACCAACTAGCCAATCGTGCGGGCACCGGCACTGTCGAGGTCATTAGATCAAGGAGCTGGTCAACTAACTGCAACTCTGGCAAACCTAGCTCTTGTGTCACAGCCTGTCGATCTAACGACTGGCCTGGTTGACTTCGCAAGGCCAGACGCTCGAGTAGACCCAGGGCATCGCGATAGGAGCCATGAGCCAATTCGGCCAAAAGCAGCAAGCCATCGTCTGTTACCTCAAGCTCTTTATCTTTGGCAACGCGCCGCATCGCCTCAACTAACTGTGAGGGTTCTGGTAGCTGGAAACGATAGTGCTGACAACGCGAGATAATAGTCGGCAAGAGCTTGCGTGGTTCTGTCGTGGCCAGAATGATAATCAGGTGGCTCGGCGGCTCCTCAAGCGTCTTAAGGAGGGCGTTATTGGCCTCTTTGGTTAACATATGCGCCTCATCGATGATGACGATCTTGCGGACCAGCTCTTGCGGCGGAAACTTGAGCTGCTCAAGAAGTCGTCGGGTCTCGTCGATACCCCGATGCGAGGCGGCATCGATCTCGATCAGATCCATAGCTCGTCCATTGAGCATCGCCAGACAGGCCTCGCAAAGATTACAAGGCTCACCCAAAGTCGGAGCTTGGCAGTTAATGGCCCGACTAAAGATACGGGCGGTGCTGGTCTTACCAGTGCCGCGACCACCCGAAAAGAGATAGGCCTGAACCAGTCGTTGACTCGAGAGGGCCTGGAGCAGGGCTTTGACCACAAACTCTTGACCAATCAATTGATCAAAACGTTGTGGGCGATAGAGTTGGTAATAGGCCATAACATAAGCATCATAACAGGCATTGACCCGGTCTGGCTGCTGACTACTCCTGATGTTGTCCACATTTTTTCAACAGCAGCGGCGTGACGCAATCTGTGACGCAATCGCTTTAGAAGTTGTATTTCCCGAAAATACTGACTAAAATGGTGAGAGAGGGAGCCAGATGCAAAATCGTGAGTTTTATCGACAGGTCGCCAAAAAGCTCGATCTCCGTCCACCTGAAGTGGCCCTGCTTTGGCAGGCGACTCAACAGATTTTAGCCGAGACTCTAGTCGAAAACGACGAAATTCGGCTAAAAAAGTTCGGGGTTTTGCATTTGGTCAGTCACAAAAGTCGCACCGTACCCGATCCACGTAATCGTAGTCAAAACTTAGTAGTGATGACGCGTCGTTTAGTCAAGTTTCGCCCCTCCGAAGAGTTAAAAAAGCTAATCCGCCAACCCGCTACTGACTCAACAGCTCCATCAGGTGACGAAACCGACCAGGTATCAAGTGCCGCGCCCGCCCTCGACCCAACTCTTGATCCAGATTTCAAACTAGGCGACGACCAATCGAATGACGAGTCGACTGCGCTCGAAGCCGCCAGCTCGAGCCAAGATTCCGAGTCCGAATCCGAGACCGAAGTTGAGACGGATCCCGAGACAGATCCCGAAGTCGAGACCGAGTCCGAATCCGAGACCGATCCAGAGACCGCCCCTGCCCTCGGTCACCCGGGCAAGGCATCGAGGCCGGTTAATCGATCCTTAACCGCGCCCGAAAATATCGAGTTTATCGAGCTAGCTGACCTAACAATCGATCCCAATACCTTGGCCCTCATACCGGTCAACGTCGCCCGCAAGTACCAAATCGCCGCGATCGAAAAGACCAAGACTAGCCTGATTCTGGCGATGATCGACCCCGGCGACAAAGAGGCCATCGATTTCGCTAGCCGTTTAACCGGGCTAACCGTCACGCCAAAGCTAACCACCGCAAGCGACTTAGAGCACGCTTTTGACCAATACGGTAAGATCGAAACCGAACTTGGCGGCGATCTCACCGGCGAAGAGGGTGAACCAGGTAGCGAAGATAATCCAGCCAAGACCGAAAGCGACGAGTCGCTGAACAATAACAAAGACCCCGAGGCGCCGGCTGCCAAAATCGTCAACGATATCCTCGAGCGAGCTGTCCGCGACAAGGCCTCGGATATTCATATCGAACCAGAAGAAAAGGCGGTCAAGGTTCGTTTCAGAATCGACGGCCTCCTCAAACCAGCCACCGAACTACCCAAAGCGATTCAGGCGGCGGTAATCTCACGACTCAAGATCATGTCGAGCCTCAAGATCGATGAATCGCGTCTACCTCAAGACGGCCGTATTCGCATGGTAGTCGATCATAATCCGATTGATTTTCGTCTCTCAACCTTTCCGGCCATCCACGGCGAAAAGGTAGTGATGCGTATACTAGATAAGAGCGGTGGTATTCAAGATTTTAACTCTCTCGGTTTAACCGGTCGCAATCTCAAACGCATCAGCGACAACAGCCACAAGGCCCACGGTATGCTCCTAGTGACCGGCCCGACTGGTTCAGGTAAGACCACCACCCTTTATTCAATTCTTAATCAACTGATGAGTCCCGAGGTCAACATCGTCACCCTCGAAGATCCGGTTGAGTATCGCCTGGCTGGCATCAACCAAAGCCAGGTCAATGCCAGTATCGGTTACGACTTTGCTCACGGACTCCGCACGATCGTCCGTCAGGATCCTGATATTATTCTGATCGGTGAGATTCGCGATAGCGAGACGGCGATGATGGCCATTCACTCCGCCTTAACCGGTCACGTCGTTTTGAGTACCTTACACACTAACGATGCGGCCGGGGCGATTCCACGCCTGATCGACATGGGCATCGAACCGTTTTTGATCACCAGCTCGACCAACGCCGTAGTGGCCCAGCGTCTGGTGCGTCAGCTCTGTACTAACTGTAAGGTTATCGACCCTAGCCTCAAACTAACGGAACTGCCAGAGATCCAGACTGAACTGGCAAAAATGCCGAAGTTCGCCGCTAAACTGGGTAACGATGTCAACTTCTACAAAGGCCAGGGCTGCGCTAAATGTAGCCAGACCGGCTATCGCGGACGCATCGGCATTTACGAAGTAATGCAGGTGACCGAAAAGATCAAGGCCTTGGCTCTCAAGCGAGTTTCGGCCAGCCGTCTAGCCAAACAGGCGGTCAAAGAGGGTATGATCACCATGAAACAAGATGGCATCAAAAAGGCCTTGCTAGGCGAGACTTCGATCGCCGAGGTCTGGCGAGTCACCAAGGATTAGGGTTCATGCCAAACTACAGCTATCAAGCCAGACAAAAAACTAACGGTCGCCTAGTCCGAGGCCAACTCGAGGCCAAATCCCAAACCGAGGCGATTAAAGAGCTGCGCACCCGCGGTCTCTTAGTCACCAAGTTGACCGCCCAAGGTCGCTCTCGTATCGGTGGCTTTAATCTGTTGAACCGTATTCAAACCAAGGATCGCGTCATCTTTGCCCGCCAATTAGCGGTGATGATCAAGGCTGGTTTACCGATTCTACCCGCCCTGCGCGCCATTCATGATCAGACCGAGAACCCTAGACTCAAGGAAACGATCATCAAGATGGCCCGTCAGATCGAAGGTGGCGCTAGTCTCTCGGCCAGCTTCAAACGTTACGAGAGTGTTTTTCCGCCACTCTTTGCCTCGGTGGCCAAAGTCGGTGAAAAATCTGGCCAACTCGATCAAGTCCTGACCGATCTAGCTGATCAACTCGAGAGCGATGCCGAGATCGTCTCGAAAACCAAGGGGGCGATGATCTATCCGGCCATCGTTTTGACGGCTTTAATCGGAGTAATGATCCTGATTACCGTCTTTATTATTCCGCAACTCCTAACCGTCTTCGAAGATGCCGAGGCAAGCTTACCGGTCTCGACCAAGGCGATCTTGGCGATCTCGAACTTTATCCGCGCCTACGGTGTGTATGTTTTGGTTAGCGTCATCGCGCTGACAGTCTTTATTCGTTATCAGCTACATCGATCGCTTAGTTGGCGGCTTAATCGGGATCGTCTACTCCTCAAGCTACCGGTCTTTGGTAGCTTTATTCGCAAGGTCAGCCTAACTCGTTTTTTGGGCATTATGAGTACGCTACTCAAAGCCGGACTACCGATGATCGAGGCAATTCGCACTAGTAGCGAAACGGTCAATAACGAGGTCTTTTCCAGAGAACTAATGAAGATCGCTAAACGAGTCGAGGCCGGTGAGTCGTTCTCAACGGCCTTACAAAGCTCAAAAGAGTTCCCACCGATGATCGGACAGATGGCAGCCATCGGTGAAACGGGGGGAGCGGTCGAGGATTCGCTCCAAACCGTAGCTGGATTCTACCAAAAAGATCTCGCCAACCAGACGCGCAATCTCTCGACAGCCATTGAACCGATTCTCATGATCGTCATGGCGCTCGGCGTTGGCTTAATTGTCTCGTCAGTTATGACACCGATATATAACCTGATTAGTACTCAATAAATGCCTAACTTCTTGACCCTAGCTAGACAGAATCTGCTCAATCCGGTGTCGGCTTCTCGACGTCACGGCAGTGCGTTGATCGAATTAGTTTTAGTTATCTTTTTAATCGGGAGCGCCCTCGTCACCGGTATGGGGAGCTTTAGCTACGCCCAAAAACTCAGCCGGCGCCATCAGTATCGTGCGACGGCCGATAGTCTGGCTAGTGAGGAGCTCGAACGGTTACGTTTAACCGGTTACGCTGCCTTAGCTGCCGTTGGCACTCACAACCTAACGCCAGCAGTGGCGAGTCGACTCAATGAACTACCGTCAGGACAGGGTCAAACGGTCATCAGCCAATACGACACTAATCTGAAGCAGTTAGCTGTCACAATTAGCTGGCGACCGGTAGCCAATTTGACCAACACTGACTCAATCACTCTGACCACCGTCTTGGGTGCGAACGGCTTAAAGCCATGACTCAGCTTAGACGTCGCTCTCTCGGCGGCTTTAGTCTCGTCGAACTCCTTGTCGCCTCTGGCTTATTAGTGATGTTAGCCGGTTCTTTGGCCCAAAGCTATCGGGTTATCACCCGAGCCAGTCGGCAACAACAGGCCTTAATCGATCAAGAGAAAGAGCTAGTAGTGGCCCTCAATCAGAGCTGTGACCTAATCGAGCTAGCCACTAGCTTCGAGGCTGGCGGGGATAGCGATACCCTCAACTTTCGCATGCCAGCCCAGGATGAAGCCGATCAAGTCATCACCGATAGCTACGACAGCTACTCATTGGGGCAGTTAGCCGGACAGGCGGCCGGTCGCTACGGACTTAACCTGACACCCGGAGCCGGCAGTGCCTTAACCAGTAAAACCATTACCTTGGCCACCCAAGTCACCAATATTGGCTACTCCTACCTTGATAGCAGCGGTAACGCCTTGACCGTCGGCGATCTCGCGGCGGCTGGGGTTAGTATCAGTCTGACAACGTCTTGGATCGTCAACGGCAATAGCCATAGCTTAACCCGGAGTCAACTATGTTTTTCCCGAAACATCAGCTAAAACGGTCTGGCATTATCTTTATTACCTTTCTCGGCCTAACCTCGGTGGTGTTAGTTCTCGCCGTCACCAACTTAAGCCTACTGAATCATGCCACCAGTCAAATAGAACAAGAGGTCAGTCGAACCCAGGCGCGTTGGAGCGCTCAGGCTGGTCTCGAGATCGGTCTCGAGAAGTTACGACAGAACGCTAGCTACACCGGCGAAACTCTCAGCCTTGGCGGCAGTCAGGTTGAGATCAGTCTGGTTGCCAATCAACAGGGCCTCAAAGAGCTGCACGCTAACGCCCTTAATCAGGCTCGAAGAGAGCATTTAGTCATCGGTACTAGTGGTAGTCAGGGTAATGTCGCCTTGCCCTTTCTTTATGCCCTCCAGGCCGGTACCAGTGGCATCATTCTGGGGACCAATAGCATCATTATCGGCGATACCTATAGCAATCAAAACGTTAGTTCTGGCAATAATAGCCTCGCCTTTGGCAACGTTTCGGCGGTTGGTACGGTTACCAAACTGTTAGTCTTTGGACAAAAGCAGACTGGCGTCGCCGCTTTGGCCTTACCAACTTTTGATCAGCCTTTCTGGCTGGCTGCGGCGCAAGCTGGTACGGTGGTCAACGGCGACCTGACCCCGGCGGATAATGCCGAGATCGGCCCGCACTATATTCAAGGTAACCTCAACATCTTGAATAACTCCGATCTGACTATCAATGGACCAGTTTATGTCACTGGCGATATCACGATCGGCAACAGCGTTACACTTCATATCGCTGAGGCGCTCAATAAGATGAGCACCATGTTGATCTCTGACCACAAGATTGTTATCGGTAACTCACTCTCGGTAGATAAGACGAGCCAGGGCGGCGGCTTACTGATGGTAGCGCAATCAAGCGACAACGATGCCATCAATAACGGTAACGGCTCAAGCATCATCACCGTGCCGCTCTATGCGCCGAATGGTGGTGTGATTTTTGGGACCGGCACCTGGTCAGTGGCGACAGTAGCCAAAAGAGTTGAGGCCGGCAATAACAGTCGCTTTATCTATGATAGTAGCTTCGCCAATGCAACTTATTACACCGGTGGTGGTGGCGAGACCAGCGGCTTGGTCGGCACTCTCCGAAGACAGTTAGAATAATGTTATAGTAAAGGAAGATTGAGGAGTCGAATCTTGCCTAAATCCGGGATAATTGGAGTGGACATCGGCTACAGTACCGTCAAAGCCATCGAACTCGGTGGCTATTTTGGCCGTTATCATCTGAAAAAGGCGAGCGAGACCGAACTGGGCTTTAACCATTGGCAACGCAAAGAGCTAAAAAAAGCCGAGGCACTGGGCAAAAGTCTGCGCGACTGTCTCGAGCAGGCACAACCAGGACCGATCAAGGCCAAAGCTGTCAATTTAGCGCTGCCAGAAGCGCTTTCGATTAGTAAAGTTATCCATCTACCCAAAATGTCGACCCGAGAACTCCGTGAAACTATTCCCTTTGAGGCCAGCGATTTTCTACCGATGCCGATCGACGAGGCGATTATAGATTGGCAGGTAGCCAATATTCATCCACAAACGGCCAAGAGTAAAGAGGCTGATGGCGAGCTGACAACAGCGATGGAGCATATTCATGTTGTCGCCATCTATCGCAGCTTGGCCGAAAGTCTCATCGACTGTTTAGCTAGCCAGGGCTTAAAACTGAACCGACTAGAAACCCGGAGCTACGCCGAGAAACGCGCTCTGAGCCACTGGCTAAGCAAAGAACAGCCACAACTGATCCTGTCGGTCGATCACTTCGAAACAGTCATCAGTTTGGTCAACCTAGAGACGGTTTTCTATACCTCGACCATCAAAATTACGCCCAAAACCCTCTCGACAACGCCTAAAGCGGCGGCCGGTATTATTGCCGCCAGCATTAACGAGACACTTGACTACGTTCATAATCGTCTCGGCGAAGAGCTACACATCAAACAGATATTAATGAGCGGGCTTATCCCTGAAAGCTCGGGTTTTTTGCTCGAGCTGAAACGACAGTCCGGGCTCGAGATCAAGAGCGGCAATCTACTTTATAGCGTCATCGATCAACACAATATCAACCCTCGCTTCTTTACCGCCTGCGGTTTAGCCATGGCCGACTAGCGAAAGCCCGATCAAAGAAAGACCAAGATGACGAAAAATAGCATTAATCTCTTACCGAATCGGACGGCAGCCGATCAAAGGCTCGAGCTTGACTGGTTTAGGCTTAGTAGCTGGCTCTTGATCGGACTCTGCCTGGCGCAGCTCGGCTATTACTGGCTTAATCGTCAGAGCTTAGTGCAGAGCCTGGCTAATCAGGCACGGACCAGTCTCGAAATCGAGCAGAGCCAACAGGACCAGGCTAACTTCAAGGAGCTCGAGGCCAACTACGCTAACCTCTTAGATCGAGAAAATATCCTCAAGCTCTCTCTAGAGTCGCGTCTCGACCTGACACCGCTATTGACGGCGATCCAGAGCTCAATCAAGGCGCCAGTTCTGCTAGACCAAATCGAGCTTAAAGCTAGCGACAAATTAGGCCTGGCAGGCACCGCCGATAACCTGACAACAGTCAGCAATCTAGTGACTAGCCTCAAAAGTCGGAGCGAGTTTAGTCAGGTGGCCATTACCTCGACGAAAACAGAGAATAGTCAGACTAATTTCAACCTAGAGATCACTATCGTTAAACCAGTCAGCGCCACCGCTAGCCCCAGCGCCAGCCCTAGTGCCAGCCCTAAACAAGAGGTTAAATCATGAAAGAGCCACTCTTACCGATCGACAGCCTCGAGACTAATCCCTGGCTCAAAGTCTGCCTCAGCCTCTTCGTCCTCAACTTAATATTTGGCTATTTTTTGACCTACAAGCCGTGGCAAGCTAACAAAGCCACAACTACTAAACAAAGCGGGCTAAATCGCGACCTAGCCCGTCTCAAGGCGAAAAAGATCCCATTGAGCCAGCTCCAAGCCAAAGCGGATGAGCTGACGAGCCTGAACCAACGGGCTAATCTCTTAATTCCGGCTGACCAATCTCGGCAGAACTTCGTGACCGAGTTTCAGGGACTGGCCGCAGCCCGCAATCTACAGGTCTTAAACCTCAACTTCAGTAGCGACCTCGACAAAGCCAAACCCTCGCCCAGTCCGACAGCCTCGGCGACAGCGGCGGCTAGCAAGAGCGCCACAGCCAAGCCGGAAGCGGCCAAGCCGGAGGCGGCCAATAAACAAAAGACCGGCAAAGCCGATCCGTTAAGTTCGTATAGTATTAAATTCGAAGCCGGCCTCAGCGGCGACTATAGCGGCCTCAGAGCCTTAGTGGCCGATCTAAACCGAAGCCAACGCCTAGTCGAGATCCAGACGATCGTCATCAGCGGCAACGGCGAACTCGAAGGACTCAAGCTAACTGGCCGAATCTTCACCAAGCCACCGGTGGCTAACAGTGAGAATATCAACTCCGACCTAAATATTCCTAATTTAAGGGAGTATTTCGAGACAAAAAACGAGCTGCCGGCCATTCCAGCCGAGGCCAAAGCCAACCCGTTTCGACCCTAACGACTTGACCTAATGAATGTAAATTAATTTAAGCGGTTGTCGCGTAATCAGGTTTCGCGAGGTATTTCTTGGCCATCGCCACTAAGTCGCGTGGGACAACTTTAGATTTGACCAAATAGCCGTTGGCTCCGGCCAACAGGCCCTTTTCTCGGTTAGTCTCTTGAATCAAGGCTGTCAACATAATGATTGGCACTTTGGCCAGAGCAGGCTCGGCGCGCATCATCTTGAGCGCATCGAGGCCGTTGACCTTGGGCATCATAATGTCGAGGAGTATTAAGCCGGGCTTAACCGATTTGGCCGCCTCGTAGCCCTGTTGACCATCGCGGGCGACGACGACATCGTAACCAGCTAGCTTGAGTCGCTCGCTGTACATTTTAATTAAATCGCTATCGTCATCGACTAATAGAACTAGCCCGTTACTCATCGATTCACCTCATTTGATCTATCTTTACCCATCTATCTTAACATTTTTAATGAGTCGGTGTAGTGGTTAAAGTGGTCGAGATGGTGGCGCGTTCGGCTGGACCAGTGGCCTGAATCTCGGCTGGCTTAGCGAAGGGCAGACTGAAACTAAACTGACTGCCACGACCAGCTTCGGAGCGAACCCAAATTCGGCCGCCCTGGAGCTCTACAATCGAGCGAGTGATATAGAGACCTAAGCCGGTACCAACTTTTTCGGCCGCCGCTGAGTCGTCATGAACCCGATAAAACTTTTCGAACAGATGGGGGAGATGCTCGGCCGGAATCCCGATGCCGTTATCGCTAACATGAACAACGACCATCTGGTTTTGAGTATCGGATTCGGCAGAGATTCTGACTTGCCCACCGGCTCGGCCGTATTTGATAGCGTTAGAGATAAGATTCATGGCGATTTGGATGAAGCGATCTGGATCGGTCATAATCAAAGGCAGATTGGAGAGTGAGTTGGCCTCGACCGAGAGCTGAATGTGGGCCATATCCGCCTTGACCTTGATCTCATCGATAACTTGTTTGAGGAGTGGCGCGACTGCCTGCGGCGCCTTGTTAATGACGATACGGCCACCCTCGATACGAGAGACAGAGAGAAGGTCGGTGACTAGCTCAGCCAAACGGTGGGCGCTATTTTGAACCTTGCGGAGATACTCCTCGGCCTTTGGGTCAACTTGTGCCATCTTTTCATCAAGAATCATTGAAAGGTAGCCCTGAATGGCGGCGGTTGGGGTCAAGAGCTCGTGAGAGGCGATGGAAACGAATTCGGATTTGAGCTGATCGTCCTGATAAAATCGGGATTTTTCAATGGCGCTGGCCGTTTGCTTGGCGATAATATCCAAGAACTGAATATCGTCTTTAGTGAAGACATCGCCCGACTTTTTGGCGCCAACGATCAGGATACCGATCAACTTAGTGTTAACTTTGATCGGCAAGGCAATCGCTGCCCCCAAGGCATCGAGCTCAGCCAACAACAACCGACTCTGCGGCTGATTGGTCGTTTTGACGGAGCTCAGTGTTTTATTGGTGTCACCGAGAGGAGTCGAGTTGGCAGTTGAGCTGGCAGTTGAGTTGGTCGGACCGCTGGTCGCACCATCTTCGAGTCGCTCAAGATGAAAACGCAGCTCATCGGCGATTAAAGACT
>CAZQGJ010000025.1:0-12560 GCA_964592905.1 uncultured Candidatus Saccharibacteria bacterium
CAAGTCCAAGTCCAAGTCCAAGTCCAAGTCCAAGTCCAAGTCCAAGTCCAAGTCCGGCAGCTTTTCAACGTCAGACTAACTCATCGCTAATTCCGGTCGACATCGTTAGACCAAGCGCTGACCTGACTCCGTCACTCGAGCCTTCTTTAGCTAGTGTCGTTATTCAGCCATCTGTCGCTCTTCAACCGGCAACGAATGTCGTTACATTAGAAAGTCCAAGAAAAGCAACTACTCTACAGATTGCGCAGGCGCAATCAAAATCAGTGCTAGTTAATCCAAGCTACCAACAAAAGAAGCCAATCGCCTCGTTCGCACCGCCAATAATATCGCCAACGCCTTCGCTGAAGACAGATTTTTCACAACTCTTACCTGGTCAAGTAGCTGTAAGCGGGCGACGCAACATTCTGCAAAGAGTTGAACATCCGGGGCTGATTATGATCGGCATAACTATTCTACTTGGGGGTATCGGAATATTGATTAAGCGAAGCCAACTCGTTTTACGCAATCGCAAGATTAGAACTAGGCGTCGGTTTGGCTTGAAGAAAGATAGGCATCTGTGATATCTTAAACAGGTTAAAACGAACTCAAAGGATCATTAATGACCACACCGGATTTTAAGCCAGCCTTACCGATTACCTATTTCTTTAGATATTTTAAGCCTTACACACCGCTGATTATTTTGACATTTGTTTTCCTGATCGCGGCGCGTATTGCGGCTACTTACGATCCGCTGATCTTGAAACAAATCATCGACGCTATTACGACTGGCGAGGCCATTGATGCGGTTATTCCTCTACTGTGGACTTATTTCACGATCAAGGCCGTGGCGATATTGTTTGAATTTCTGCGAGACTACGTCTATTCGCCAGTAATGATGGGAGCGACCCGCGACATTGAACAGGCCGTCTTTAACCATCTACTTAAATTACCTGTGAGCTACCATGCTGATCAGCGGGCCGGTGCGGCTAGTCGTGCCCTATCGCGAGGCTCAAGAGCGATTGGTTTCGTTCTTGATTTTGGCGTTAGCCAGATCCTGCCGCCGATCTTTGAATTGATCTTCGTGACAATTCTTTTGTTTAAACTTTATTCCTGGCATTATGGCTTAATTACTCTGGTGACTATCTTTATTTATACCTGGTTTACGATCTGGTCAACCGAAAAACGAAGCAAGCTTCGATTCGAAGCCAATAAACAGGATGATCAGGCCGGCGGCATTTTAGTCGATGCCATCGCCAACATGGATACGGTCAAGTTCTTTAATAACGAGAGCTCGATGTTCGGACAGTTTAAGAATCTCAAGACTCTCTGGAACGAACTGATGATTCGTAATAACCGCCTCTTTGCCCTGATCTTTGGCATCCAAGGCCTGATCTTACTGACTGGTCTCGGGGCTATTACCTATTTGGCGATTTCCCAGGCCGTCATCGGTGTTATGACGGTCGGTGATTTAGTCTTAGTCACTACCTATCTTGTGCGTTTATCTGGACCGATTACTACACTTGGTTTTGTTTACGGCCAGTTTAAAAACAGCTTTGCTGATCTCGATGCGATGGGCACTATCTTAGCCCAAGAGCCAACGATTCTTGAGCCTGCCGAGCCAACTTCAATCGAAAAACCAACCGGTAAATTAGAGTTTGATCATGTCTCCTTTAACTATCCGACGCGGGCTAAAACTTTAGAGGATGTCAATTTCACTATCGAGGCCGGACAGCGGATTGCCTTCGTTGGTCCATCCGGTTCCGGTAAGTCAACTTTAGCCCGTCTAATTTTTCGACTCTACGAAGTCAAGCAAGGTGCAATTCGACTCGACGGAGTGAATGTTAACGACCTATCAGGAGAAACGCGTAAGCAGCTGATGTCGATCGTGACTCAAGAGCCGACGTTGTTCAATGACAGCATTGCTGCCAATATTCGTTTTGGTAAAGCCGATGCGACCGAGGCCGAGATTAAAAAAGTTGCTGCCATCGCCGGAATCGATAAGTTCATTGAGAAGTTGCCAGAAAAATACAACACTATGGTCGGCGAGCGCGGCATCAAACTCTCGGGTGGTGAGAAGCAGCGCGTAGCTATTGCGCGTGCCTTAATTAAGGATCCCAAGATTATCATCTTCGATGAAGCCACCTCTAATCTCGATTCGCGTACAGAAAAGGCGATTCAAGATGCCTTAAGCGGTGCCGCCCAAGGTCGAACTGCTTTGACGATTGCCCATCGTCTCTCGACCATCACCGATTCCGATCGCATCTATGTCCTCGACGCTGGCACGATCAAAGAGCAGGGGACGCATGCAGAGCTACTAAAATTAGGTGGTCTATACGCCACCCTGTGGGAGATCCAGTCTAAAAATCCCGATTTAAGCCCGACCGAAGAGTTAGTTGCGGCTAATCTAGTCGATTAATCTGATTGACTTAACCGAGCTCTGCGCCGAGTTCAATCTGATCGGCCACATCCGGATTAATCAGAATTAATTGTCCGCTTGATGGTTGCCGAGCCGATAGTAGCATACCGTTACTGACTTCAGCCAGCATCGTTCGAGGTGGAAAGTTGATAATGGCTAAAACTTTTTGTCCGACCAGCTGATCGTAATCGGGGTAGCTAGCCTTGATCCCAGACAGGATATGCCGACTGCCCACTTCGAGCCCAAAGTCAATTTGAAATTTTAGTAATTTATGACTTTCCGGTATTGTCTCAACGGCTAAGACTCGCCCGATGCGGATCTCGAGCTTGGCAAAATCGTCGATTGTGGCGAGCTGTTGCTCAGCGTCGCTTGAGATAGTGTCGTTCATCTTCGAGCTCATACTTTCCGTTAGTATAGACGGTTCTTTTGGCTAAATAGTTACCGCAACGCGAACACTTAAAGGACTGAGTACTCTGGGTCTCGCCCATCACTCGTCTTTGCGACTTCATCTCGAGCATCACGCCGTTACATTTTTGACATTTGTCCATCATTTTGGTTCACCAGAGACCATTTTAAAGAGTTGCATCGGTACCGACCAGTCGAGATTAGCGAAGAAGGCCTCGACATAGGCGGCTCTATCCTGTTGATAGTCTAGCCAATAGGCATGTTCATAGGTATCTAGAGCCAGTAGCATGGTCGAGTTCCAGATCGGGTAGGTATTTTGAGCATCGCCGATAAAGACGCAGAGTTTTTGAGTATCCCAATCATAGGCCAGCCAGACCCAACCGCGGGCTGCCATGGCCGAAGCCTTGAGTTCTTGATTTAAGCGGTCGATCGAGCCAAAATCCTTAACTATCTGATCGGCCAATGAACCAGTTGGCGGCTGACCGTCGCCACCGAGTAAGCTAAAATAGTTAACGTGATTTTTAATTCCGCCAAGAGCAAAGCTATGCTCTAGTTTAAGCTCTCGCCACTCGGAATATGTTTGATTAGTCGTTTTAGAATCAGGCGTTAACGCGGCCAACTTCTGTTCGATCTCGTTAGCCTTGTTAACATAGCCTTGATAGAGCTTGTAGTGAGCTGTCATAGTCTCGCGGCTGATGCCTTTTAGGTCTAGCTCCATGGATTTAAATTCTAGGGCTTGATGCATAGTTCTCCTTAGGTTATGAGCTGATATTCTCTGCCTCGGTGGCTAGCTGTCTGAGTTTGTCGACGTTGGCCTTGTCTGGCCCCTCTCCAGTTAAACCGGGCACTTCAAGATAAAATGTCTTGTTTTGCAATACTGGTAAAGCTAGCAAGTTGCGCCAACCCGCATCGCCGATTAGACCGAGGCCGATGTTTTCGTGTCGATCCTTGTTCATGCCGCAGTCAAATTTGGAGTCGTTGGCATGAATGGCAACCAGCCGATCGAGACCAACTAATTGGTCGAACTCTTGCCAAAAAGCTTTGGCCTGGTCTAATTCGCGCCAATCGGTGCCGTTAGCAAAGGCGTGACAGCTATCGATACAGACTTTGAGACGTGGCCGTAGCTCTGGCTTAACCCCGTTGATGAGAATCGAGAGCTCTTGATTATCCCGACCGATTAAGTTGCCTTGCCCGGCATTATTTTCGATAACTAGCCAACTCTCACTCGGTGTCTCCGAGAGGATTCGTTCAAAGGCCTCGATTACCTGATCTTTTACGGCCTCAAAACCACGACCCTTGTGTGAGCCGGTGTGGAAGATAGTTCCAGCGACTCCCATCTGTGGGGCGAGAGTCAGGGCCGCAATCTGGGCCTGGATGGATTTTTCGAGGAGTTCTGGGTTGTCGCTACCAAAGTTTAAGAGATAGATTGCGTGAAAAAAGTTAGGTGACAGTTTAAGGGATTGAGTTTGGGCGAGCCAAATCGCCTGGGACTCCGGGCTTATTTTAGGTGGAGCCCAATTCGAAGGTGGCGAGGCAAAGGTTTGAACGCCATCAATACCCATGCTTTCGGCCTTGGCAAAGAGTTCAGTTGGTCGGCTAGCGCCGCTAAGGTGAGCTCCGATCTTGATCATGCGCTTATCTTAGCATAAGTTTAAGTATCGTCAAACCTGATGAGCTTCAAGCGTTACCCTTATCCCATCGCCGTGTTAAACTAGACAAGATGAGTAGTTTGAAACGACAAGAAAAGGCAATGTATCGATTGAGCCTAGCCGGCTTTATCGTGGTGATTCTCGGGGCAATGTTTTATGGTTTCCGCTTACGGCAGGGTCTAGAAGCCAGTTCTTTAACCTTAGCCGCTCCGAAATCCACCCCTCAGTCTACCGAAACTGCTAGTGATTTATTGGTCGTTTTAAGACTGGTCGACACCAAGACTAACCAGCCGATCGTGCGACAGTTGATCAAGCTATTACCTTCGGAATGTCCACAAGCGAGCGATTGTCAAAACCTTGAACAGAGCGTTACGACCGATCGTCAGGGCCGATTTTCGACAACCTTGGCCCATCTCAGTGCCAAGCCTCATTTTTTATTAACTGGATATCTGACCGAAATACCGCTGACGGTACTTTCAGAGCAGCGAATCTTAGTCGAGAGCCTTCCGCAGGCCGCCAAACGGACATTTGACCCGCGCCGCGAAGAGGTTTTGGTTGGTCTCCGCCCCGAAGGGAATTAAATTAAAATAAAACTCCCTACTGACGTCCGCCAGTAGGGAGAGTTGTATTCGGGCTAGAGTCGAGCTCGACGCTTGTAGAACAGCCATCGCATGAGGTCTGCTACGGTTCGAGGATTGTCGACCAGCCAGCCGACGCAGCTTGCCAACGCAAGAGCTGCGACAATCATCATCACACCGTTTCCAGTGCTAATCCCTCTGCCTCCGATATACAAGGGCATTAGGATAGCGGTTAGGCTGATGAACACCAGAGTGAACCTGTCTTCCATGGCTGGATTGTAGCAGTTACGGCTTAAAGTTACAATGGTTAGCATGGTTTTGATAATAAAAGTTAAGACCCGCTCGTCTGTGACGAGCGGGTCTTGTGCTGGATCAGCGCGCCCAAGCTATCAGGAATGGGATCGCGACGATTGCCAGAAGGAATGTGAGCCACCAGGCTCCGAAGCATGCGGCGCCGATCGCCGCAAGAAAGAGTATGGTGGCAGTGCCACCAAACCAGACCTTCTTGTCGAACGGTGTGCTGCCGTTCCTCTCAATCTTTGCCGCGGTGGGCGCTTTATCGCCCTCCTCGATGGCCTGGTCACGAAGCACGTTGTGGCTTGGGTCTTGAACATCGATATACTCAATGAACGGGGCACCCTGCTTTGACATTTCTGATCTCACTCGATTCCCTCGTCCACGATGGACGGTTCGATCGAGTGCTAATACTATAGCAAATACATCGCATTTTGTCAAGGGTCTTTGACACTATTGCGGTTAGTCGCATCAATTAAAACAGCCACCTAAACTACATAGCAGGCGGCTGTTGATAGTCCCCTTTTGGGGAGAGAATACCGATGTCTCCTTTGGAAGACATATGGGGAGAGCTTGGGGGTAGCATGGCAAGCATTAGGCAGGTTCTCTAGGAGCAATCTTATGAGGCTCCTAGGGAAATTAGTGTTCCTAGCCGATGCGCCGTCTATGCCCTAACTCTTAGCGACATATTAACACATCATCTCATTTTTGTCAATAGACTTTAACAATAAATAATATATAACAATAAGCTCAATTATCTTACCTTATTACTATAAAAAACCCCCAACTAACGTGTAGTAGGGGGTTTTGTGCTTGGCGGCGCCCTCACCTGGGACATCGATGTCCAAAAGATAAGGGGGCCGTACGATATTGTTTCTGTGGCGGATGTAACCTTTCATCCGCGTGCTACTCTTGCGTTAGCTCAGTAGCCGTATTAATAAAGTTGCGACTAAGTGCCGTCGCTCCGTGCCAAACGGAACATGTGTTCCTCCCAGTCGGCTCGTTCGCAACAGTGCAAACGAACGACTGATAAAAACACTATAGTATAAGTAGTTAAATTTGTCAAGGGTTTGCTCATCTACTGGTGGCTTGCTAAGATAGTTCTGTAACTAAAGGAGAGCATGCCGCGACGCAAAAAGAAGCCCAGTCTAGCCACCGTGCCAGCCTTATTTTGGCAAGTTAACCCTGAAACTTGGCGTGAAACTGCCTCGATAATCCTCTTATTATCAGGTTTATTGCTACTATTAGCCAGTCTCAATCTGGCTGGTAACTTTGGTCTAGCTTTAGCCGGCTTACTCCGCTCTGCCTTTGGTTGGCTTGGCTATCTAATGCCACCAATCATGATCGTTTTAGGTGGCGGTCTCCTGCTTAAAAAGCTGCAACTCAAGACCTTTCAAGTCATCGGTATCGTTATTGCCATCTTTAGCGTGCCAACTATCTTCTATCCGCATGGCGGTTACTTTGGGGCTGTCTTTGGCTCCGGACTACGAGAGGCGGTTGGTCCGATCGGTGGCGTCCTGGTATCTATTGCCACCAGTCTTATCGCCTTGCTCCTAGCGGCCAATACTTCAATCTCTGCCTTACGCGACCTGCTCAACGAACCGACCGATGACGAGGCCGACGATCCCAAGGTCAAGATTAATCAATCTGGCGTGCCGGTGGTCGAGATTGCCAAGCGTGGACTGGCTGGGCTCAAGTTTAAGAATCGCAAGCCATCTCAGGCTCCCGTTATGCAAACGCCCAAGATCGTCCCGGTGCAAGCGACTAAAACCAAGGATCGCAACTGGACACTACCGAGCGTTGAGCTCTTGGACATCTCTTCAACCAGACCTGACGGCGGTAATGTTAAGAAAAATGTCCTCTCGATTGAAAAAGCCCTCAAAGATTTTGGCATTGCCGTCACGATGGGCGAGGTCAATATTGGCCCAACTGTCACTCAATACACCCTCAAACCGGCCGAAGGAGTCAAGCTTAATCAGATTACAGCTCGTAGTAACGATTTAGCGCTGGCGCTGGCGGCTCATCCAATTCGTGTCGAGGCACCGATCCCGGGCAAAGCGGCGGTCGGTATCGAGATACCTAACAAGGTCAAGGCGATCGTCTCTCTCCGAGAGATTCTCGAATCTGATGCCTTTAAGAAAGAGCGCAGTAGTCTGACTTTGGCGCTAGGTCGCGATGTCGCCGGTCAACCGATCTCGGTTGATTTGGCCAAAGCGCCGCATCTATTGATCGCGGGAGCGACTGGTTCGGGTAAATCGGTGGGCATCAATGCGGTTATACTCTCGTTGCTCTACCAAAACTCACCGGCCGATTTGCGCTTGATCTTGGTTGACCCGAAGCGCGTCGAGTTCGCTCTTTATAGCGATATTCCTCATCTGTTATCCCCAATTATTGTCGAGTCCGACAAGACGGTCAATGCGCTCAAATGGGCCGTGGCCGAGATGGAACGACGCTACAAGGTCTTAGCCGAGCAGCATAAACGCAATATTGCTGAGTACAATCAAGGCAATCCGTCGGAGCATCTACCTTATATCGTCATTGTCATCGATGAATTGGCCGATTTAATGGCGCAGGCGGCCAACGAAGTCGAAGGTGCTATCGTTCGTTTGGCTCAAATGGCCCGTGCGGTAGGTATCCATCTGTTAGTCGCAACGCAACGGCCAAGTGTTGATGTCATCACTGGGTTAATTAAGGCTAATATCACCTCGCGTATTGCCTACGCCGTGGCTAGTCAGATAGACTCGAGAACCATTATCGATCAGGGTGGTGCCGAACGCTTACTCGGTAACGGTGATATGCTTTATCTCGGCAACGACTTAGGCGAACCGCGCCGTATTCAGGGCGTCTTTATCGCTAGTAAAGAGGTCGAGGCAGTCTGTAACTTCCTCCGACAGGCCGGACAGGCTGATTACGATCAACAGATTCTGGCCTTTAAATCTAATACCAGCGGCGGTCGCGGCAGTAGTAGCGGTGAAGCCAACGATGTTGATGACGATCTTTATAACGATGCCAAGCAACTAGTTATTCAGGCTGGCAAGGGCTCGGCCTCGTTGTTGCAACGTCGACTTAGAGTTGGTTACGCCAGAGCCGCCCGACTCTTGGATCTACTCGAGGAACAGGGTGTGATCGGCGCGGCTGACGGGGCAAAACCGCGAGAAGTTTTAGTTGACCGTATGAATTATAATCAACCGGCTGAAATTAACGATGAATCAGAACTCTACCGCTAATATTGCTTGGCTCGATGACCCGAGTTTAGCTACGGCAGAACTGGCCGAAGAGGTTTCTGTTCTAGCAAAATTGGCTCGACAGGGAGCGCCAATCCCGCCAACCTTGGTTCTAACTAATGAGATTTGGCAAGAGCTCAATCAACAGCCAAGACTGAAAACGCTTCACCAACGGCTGTTTGCCGACTTCGACTGGAGTAAATCAGCGCAAACGCCACAGCTCAATCAGGCGATTCAACGCTACGCAGATTATTTAACACAACAATGCCTGGCTGCTTCTCGACGCACTAAGCTCCTAGGTTTACTCAAAGAGTTTACCGAGCTTAATCCCGAGTTTGGTCACGGTTGGCTTATCAAGACCTTCGCTGGCTCGACCGCCTTGCCCTTGAGTCAAATTGGACCGATCAATAAAGCCAGTCAGTTACTGTCGGCAATTATCGAGGCCTACGCCAAGTCGTTGCAGCCAGCCCTTTTTCAACTCAACCAACCGATAGAGCTAACTCTGATTATCCAACCGGTTCTGCCTTTGATAGCTAGTGGGCGGATCGCTCTTAAACAAGATCAGCTGATTATCGAGGCTCTCAGTGGCGAGTTGGCGCCTTGGCTGAATCATGAGCTAGCCACTGATCAATATATTTTTGATGCCGAGAGTGGCCAGACGATCTCAATCAGCGTTACCGATCAGCCTTGGCAACTCAGCCTCAAGGGTGAAAATCTTGTTCATCAGAAGCTATCGACTATCTTGAGTCGACAGGCGAAGCTTGATCAGGTTGCAGCCCAAGAGTTAATCGGGCTTTGGCGCCTAACTAATCAAAAAGAGCTCTACTTCGGGCGTGATCGCCATCACAAGTTCTGGTTTCTAATGTCTGGCCTCGGCGCTAGCGCTAGATTGAGTGATAAATCCGATCGCCGCTTGAGCTCGACTGCGTCAACTCCAGCTCTTCTCAAAGGAGCTAGTTTGAATCCTCAGAAGGTCAGCGGACTAGCCAGAGTTATTCGCCGGCCAGATCAACTGTCTACAGTTGAACCGGGTGAGATCTTGATTATGAATCGGTGCTATCTTGGCCTTCGAGACCGGTTAACTGACTTTAAAGGCATAGTTATCGAGGGTCCGATTGCCAGTCCGAGTCTGCGACAGGAGTTAATCAAATCTGGTTTGCCGGTACTGTATGGAGCGAATCAAGCGACGCATTTAATTAAAAGCGGACAGTTAATTACGCTAGATAGTTATAGCGGAGAGCTTTTAGCCGGTAAGTCGCGCCAGGATAATCAGAATGTTCAGGCCTCAGTTCAAAGCGTTCAACAGTATACGCCGCTGGCCACGCGCCTGTTGGGGCTGGTCAGTTCGAGTCATCTCAGCGCTGTCTTGACTGCTAAAGATGTCGCCATCGATGGCTTGGTACTGCGGCTAGATTCGAACTATGAGCCGACAACTCGCCTGCAACAGTTAATAGAATTGAGTGAGCTCTGGCACGGTCAACCGCTTTATTATCAGCTTAACTTTAGTGGCCTAGCTATCGAGGCATTACGGGCAGAGTTTCGCTTGATTAAGACAGCGAGAGATAATAGTCGCGCTAATAATTTGCATCTGATTATTGCCTTTCCCGGCGATGCCGAGAGTCTGAGCCGTATTTTAACTATTTTTGATCAAGTTGGCTTAGCCGAAAACGAACATCACGACCTATGCTTGGCGGCCACCACGCCCTCGGCCCTGCTTTTGGCTGAACGAAGTTTAGCTAATCAACAGATCAGCCAGGTGATGTTAGAGTTCGAATCGGTCGAACGGTTGATACTGGGACAGGCCGAGACCAACGAATATAATAATCAACCTTTGAACGAGGCAGTTGCCTTGGCCCTCGAACATTTTATCGATGTCGGCCGCGGTCAACAAAAGGGGACACTGGTGAAGCTTGAACGTCTCTTAGATCGCCTAGACTTAGCCAAGCTCTTGATTGAGCTAGGGGCCGAGAGCTTAGTCCTACCACTAACGGAGATACCGCCAGCCAGACAGCTGTTGGCTAGTCTTGAACAGCAGTTTTTGTTAGAGCAGGCACGACAAACCTTTAAAGCTGTAAATACCGTCAAATAGTTGACCGAGGTCTATTTCTGTCAGCGTCTATTGACATTTATTTGTTGATCTGATATATTGTCTCTACTCCAAAGGAGGGAGTCAAGATGCATGCTCTGCTCTTGTCTTTAGTGTTGGTAGTGGGAGGAGCAATCTCCCCACTGCTCGGAACGGCGTTGTTAGCTACTGTAGTAGTATTACAGTTTGCCATCGTCGGCCTGCGAGTCAGTCGCAACAAGCCATTCAGCAACCGGACGCAGGCAGTAGCAACTACTGTCTTTAGTCAGGCGGTCTGTTTGACAACTGCAGGTCTGGCCTTGGTGCTGATGATCCCGTTGCTTTCCGCTCTGCCGACCACAACCGGCAATCGAGACGGATTGTCAGATCAAATATTGGCAGTGATGCTCTCTGTCATCGTGGCTCACTGGTATTATTACGGAACTAGCACGATGCAAGAGATGCTGAGTGGTTCGGAATGGCAATATGCCAGCCCGAACAGTGAGGAGTCTCCCGCTAGAGCACGCAATAAGCTTGCCAGTTAAACGCTGGCGCACAACTTTACGCCCCCGACCGATATGGTCGGGGGCGACTTGTTTATATATGGAAAGCCGCCAGTCGAATGCTCAACTGGCGGCTTTTGGGTGATCACGGGACGAAGGGCTTCATCTCGAATTCGATCCAGAAAGACGGGGTCTCGTGCACGTGCACGATGACCTCGACCATGCCCAACGGGCGGAAGGCGATGCATCGCACCCCCTCCGCCTGGGCCGCGCAGATGCTCGGAACGGCCTCGGGCAGGAGGAGGATGCTATCCTCGACTGACCGAACCACCGCAAGCACCTGCTCCGGGGTCATTCTCCCGGATAACACGCTTGCCTCTGGGCAGGAGGCGATGGGAGCCCGAAGGACGAAGGGCACATAGCCCTCAAGCCATTCCTCGAAAGGCGAGAAGTTGACGGTTCCCTGATTCGTGAAATCTGCCCGGAGCCATGCTCCGTTACGGTTCACGAGGACGGGAATACCCGTCTTTGCCGCCATAGCCGGGACCGGATCGGGTGACCCGAGCACCAGAAACTGAATGTTCAGTTCCTGGCACTCTTGAGCAATCATGTCACCGGTGAGGCCGGTGATTCCGCGCGTCACGACCCTCTCTGGCAGCGATCGCTTGAGTAGTTCGGTCTGTTCGGTGCTTAAGACGCACCGCAACAATCCAACATTGACAGTGACAGTCGACATTTCATTCTCCAGATCTTGCGATCGAGAGTGGCCCGAAAAGTTTCGGACATCTACTTATAGCAAACTATTTGCGATTTGTCAAGTCTCGATGATGGGCTTATGACCTTAACAATCAAGCATTAACCTGTTAAGATGCGTTCAGGGAGAGTTCGCCTAGCGGCCTATGGCGCCTGCTTGGAAAGCAGGTTTTCGTGCAAACGAATCCAGGGTTCGAATCCCTGACTCTCCGCCAATTTTCACTTTTGTGAAAATTGGCGGTGTTTTTTGATCGATGTTCGAACTTTTTTTGAGGAAAATCCTGAAAACTAATTTGGACTCGGTGGGGCAAACTATTTTTCTGGGGGAATGGAATTGCCCCGCCTCGGCTTTCATCCCGCCCGTAGGAGGGGTCTGGGGAGGAACGCGGGCGGGCTTTTGAACCTTTCCTTTTTCGCTCCCGAATTTCGTATTTTGCAAAGCAAAATGCGCCACCGAAAGAGATGTTACCCTCGACCCACCCAACCCATACGCGGGCAACACCAAGGAACGCCCTATATTTTTTGTTTGACTAAATGCTAAAAATTTCATATACTAACTATTGATAAGTGATGATTTTAATACCATACAATTATGGTAGTAATACTATACTAATATGTTAAGCGAAAAATCCGCTATTGGGGACAACATAAGAAAATACCGAAACAAGCTCGGTATTTCTCAAGATGTGCTTTC